>JAJZVF010000038.1 GCA_021845825.1 Pseudomonadota bacterium
ATATCAGCTCGGCGATCGCATCGTTCAACTGCCGGTCGGTGAACGGCTTGTGCAGGAAGCCGTTGGCGCCCTGCTCCATCGCCTGCACCGCCGTCGCCTTGTCGGCGAGCGCCGAAATCACCAGGATACGCAGCGAGGGCTTCATCGCGACCAGCTTGGCGATGCACTCGATCCCGTCCATCTGCGGCATGGTGAGATCCATGGTGACGAGGTCCGGATCGGTACGACGCGCGAGCTCGAGCGCCTCGAGCCCGTCACCTGCCGTGCCGACCACCTGCAGCGCCTCGAACCGCTGCGAGCGCTCGATGCGCCGCCGCATGATGTTGGAGTCGTCGACGATCAGCAGGCGAAATTGCCGTCTGGCGCTGCCGTCCGCTGTATTCATCGGCGTGCGCTCCGCCGCGAGCCTCAAGCCACCGCCGAGGCCGCCCCGGCCGCCGGCAAGGTGATCTTGAAGCGGGTAAAGCGGCCCGGATTGGTGCTTACGCCGATCTTGCCGCCGAGTCCGTACACCGCGCGCGCCACCAGATCCATGCCGGTGCCGCGCCCGGCATCCATCGAGACGCTGTCGCGGGTCGAGAAGCCGGGCCGGAAGATCAGCGCGAGCGCCGCGCGGCTGTCGAGGGTCGCGGCCTCCTCCGCACTGATGACGTGCTTGCGCACCGCCGCCTCCTTGAGCGTCTCGGGCGAGAGGCCCGCGCCGTCGTCCTGGAAAACGAGCTCGTATCCCGGGTCCAGGCGGCGGAACTCGAGGCGCACCTCGCCAATCTCGGGCTTGGCGGCGGCACGGCGCGCCTCGCTCGGCTCTATGCCGTGCACCGCGGCATTGCGCAGCAGCTGAATGGCGCAGTCCTTGACGGCATCGAGATAGCCGGCAGGCACGTCCGGGAGGCCGGCGAGCGTCAGCCTGAACTGCTTGCCGTGCTCGTGCGCGAGCTTCCCGGCGAGCTGCTCGAGCAACGAGCCAAGATCGCCCGACGAGCGCCCGGGCCGCTCGTCGGGGCTGTCTTGCCCCTCGCCGATGCGCAGCTGCGGCAGGCTCGCCGTGCCCGGCCCGTGCGAGGAGTCCTCTTTGAGCGACAGCAGGCGGGCGGTCATCTCCCTGACGCCGCGCAGGTGCGCGAGCAGCTCATCGAGCTTCAGCACCAAGGGCAGGAAGTCGCTGCCGGTGAGTTCGCTCTTGGCGTTGAGCTGCGCCACCATGTCCTCCAGGTGGTGGACCCGCGCGGCGACGCTCATCAGGCTGAGCGCCGAGGCCTCTCCCTTGATCGAGTGCAGCTCGCGCGAGAGTCCGGCGAGCTTTTTGCGGAACTCGGCATCGGTGCGAGCCGGCTCCTTCATGATGGTGTTGACGTGCTTCAGGCCCGCCGCGGCGCTGTCGAGGAAGGCGCTCACCTGCAGAGGATCGGCGTGCAGCATGCCGATCATCATGTCGAGCTGCGAGTGGGCGTTTTCCTGCGCCTCCTGCAGTTCTCTCGCGAGCAGCACGCTCGAGGTGATGTCAGCGACGGCGCACAGCACGTGCTTGACGCCCTTTGGACCCATCACGCGATGGAAGTCGAACTGCAGAAAGCGCGCCTCCTTGCCGCCGCGCCCGTTGTCCATGCTGACCTCGAGCTGCCCCAGCGGGTTGATGCTCTTCATCAGGTTCTCGCGCGCCCGCTCGCCCCACAGCAGCTTGATGTACTTCACCGCGGTGGCGAGCGTATCGGGGGGCACTTTGTCCCGCAGGAGCTCCTCGAAGGCGAGGCCCTTGAAGTCGCTGCGGCCGAACAGGTGCGTCAGGGCCTGCGACCAAACCGCGCCGATGCGGTAGTCGGCGTCGAGTAGAAAGAAGCCTTCACGCACGGTCCTCAGGATGTCACGGGTCTGATCCTGAGCCTCGCGCGCCGCCCGCTGCTGGCGCGCACGGGCGAGCTGCAGGTAGGCGGCCGCCAGCGCGAGCAGCAGCACCGCCAGCACGCCCGCGAGCAGCAGCGTGCGCAGCCGGGCGGCCGCCGCGGAAGTACGCGCCTGCAGTGCGGCCGAGACGGCGGCGAGCTCGCCGTGCAGCACCGGGGCGTTGCCCTGCGAGAAGATCCCTGCCCGGCGGACCTCGTCATAATACCTGCGGCCGCTCGCCGACAGCGAGCTGCCGGCGTTGGTGTCGTCATAGGGCTCGCCGGAGAAGGCGAGCACGGGCGCGAGCACCGTGGTGTAGTTGCGCCACAGGCTCGCGGCGCGGCGGATCGCCGCCGGGTCGAGGTTGCGGCGCTCGACCTCGGCCAGACGTCTGTTGAAGTCGCGAACCGTGCGGGCGAGCTCGCGGTGCACGTGGCCGGTGTACTCGAGGGTATCGAGCCGCTGGCGCAGGGCCGTGAGCTGCTGGGAAAGGACCGCCGGATAGGTCTGCAGCACGCTCGTTCCCTGCAGCGCCCCGACGCTGGCGCGGATCTGGGTCGCGAGCCGAAAGCCGGCGACGAGCACCAGCACCATGACCGCCGCGATGGCCGCGGCGGCACCGGCGATGAGGAGTCTGCCGTTGCGCTCTGCGCCTGAGAATTGCATGCCAGACCTCGTCCCGGTGTTACCTTGGGTGTCGCTCTAGTGCGGCAGCACGAACCGGATGAGCGTGCGAACCGGTACGTCGATCGGGTGGCCGCGGAATCTCGCCGGCCGGTAGCGCCAGGCGCGGATCGCGGCGAGAGCGGCGTGGTTGAATACCCCGGCGGGCTGCGCCGACGTCACGCGCACGTCGCGCGGGACGCCCTTGGTGTCGATGACGAATTGTACGGTGACCTGCCCGGCGATCCGCCGCGCAAGCGCATGCTGCGGGTACGAAGGCGGCACGTAGCGGGTCCGAACGAGCCGGGCGGCGAGCCGCTGGAGCTCGGTGGCGGTGGGCGCCTGCGCCCGATGCAGCGCGGCGGAGATCGTGCCCATGGCCGCGCGGACGGCAGCTGCGCTCGCGCCCCAGAACCGGGCCTGAGATACATCGGCCTGCGCCGCGGCGCCTTTGCCGCTTGCGGCCGCTCGCTCGGCGCGGACCAGGAGCTTGCCGGCCAGCTCGCCCCGCATCTGCTGCTCGGCGGCGCGTGCCGCACCCGTCGGTCGCGTGCGCGCGAGAGCCGTCAGGTAATACGCCGCGCTGTCGTCCTGCGGCCGGGTGAGTGCGCCGCTGCCGAGGCGCTCGCGGGCGAGCGCGAGCAGCCGATTCATCCTGGCCTTTGCCGCCTGCGCCCGCGCTGCGACGAGGCCCTGCTCGAACGCGTCGATGTCGCCAGCGGATGCGCCGATGGATCGAGCCTCATTGAGCCAGCCGCTTTCCTCGGCGGTATTGCCGGCGAGCGCATCCTGGCCGGCTTTCGCGAGCAGCGCCTTGATCAGGGCTCGCCCGGCGTGTCGCGTCTGCGCCGCCGCCGGCGCCGCCGTGCGCAGCTGCGCGAGCGTCGCCAGCGCGCCGGATGCGCCGTTGAAGTCATCGGCGCCGATATCGGCGCCGAGCGCCGCCGCGAGGCTTTGGACCTTCCGCTGCTGTTTCATCCGCCACAGCTGCCTCCGCCAGGTGCGCCGCTGCGCGGCCGGCACGCCCGCCCGGGCGGCCTGAGCCAACAGGGCCGCCGCCAGGGCGGGATGTCCGCCGGCGAGCGCCCGGGAGATCTGCGCCGCGAAGAGCCGGTGTTGGAACGAAGCGATGTGCGGGTCGGTCGGCTCCGCCACCTTCAGGGTGGCGAGCGCCAGCGCGGCCTGCGGGTACTGTGCGCGGCTCATCATCTCATCGAACCGCGAGATGAGCACGTGGCCCACGCGCTGCAGGCCGTTGCGGGCTTCGCCGTTGGTCGGGTCGATGGCGAGCACGGAGCGGTAATACACCAGCGCGTTGGCGCCCGTGGGCGTGGTGAAATGCCTGGCGAACATGGCGCGGCTCGCCTTGTCCAGGAGATCGTCGACGCGACCGCGCACGATCGAGGTGTCCACCACAGGCTGCGCGAGCGCGGTGGCGTGCGCGGCGGCGATGCGGCCCCGCGGCGGCGCGGGAACCGGTGTCCTGCCGTGCAGCAGATACCAGCCGCCGGCGGCGGCGAGCGCCGCGACGGCCGCGCCCATGCCCGCTCGAACCAGCACGCGCCGGGCCGGCGGCTCCGCCGCTGCCGGCTTCTCCGTCATGTCATGAGTTTTGTTGTCGGCGGCGGACTGCCGCCGCGCAGCTCGGCCGCCGGTGTGGGTCAGAGCCGCCTGCAGGACTGCCGCGGTTTTGTCCGCTTCCAGCGGCACGGGCAGGACGGCAAACACCCGGGTGCCCTTGAGCGCGGCGGCGATCTCCTTCTCCGACTGCGTTTCGGTGAACACCAGGATCACGGCGTCTGGGGTCTGCTCCGCTGCCCGCGCCACGTTGGCGCTCACATCGCCCGTGTCGCGGGTGTCGATGGCGAGAACCCGGTTGCCGCGGGCCTGGCTCAGATGCCCGAGCGCCGCCTCGATGGAGTCGGCCGGATGCACGCTCGCCCGCCCGCCGAGCAGCTCGCCGAGCTCGAGCAGGAAGTCATCGCGCCCGGTGAGGGCGGCAAGATCGGCCGGATGTTGGGCGGCGGAGGCCAAAGCCGGGGATCCGGCTGCGCCGGCGAGCTCCGCCGAGGCTTTCGATGCTGGATGGGCCAAAACCGGTCCCCCTGTTCTTCTCGGACGCACTCACGCGCTTACGGCCGGCAACGTATCCGTAGCCGGTACCTTCCCGCCGCTGGCATGTCATTGCCGCTGTGCGTTTTTTTTTAGCAGACCGTGGCCGCGGCGCGCAGTGTCGCCGTTCACATTTCGATCGGACCGCGGGGCCGGTGCGCCGGAACCGCCGGCGCGCGCACAGTTGCGACGCGCGGGGCTGGCGCGAATCCTGCAGAGCTTATCGCAAAGCCGTGCCCGGCGGTAATCTCGACTTCCGGGGCTGCGAGGCCGATGATCGCCCTTACCGCGAAGGTGAGCCGTGCCGTCGGCGGCGCCAGGCAGGACTGCTCGAGGAACGGCGGACGAGACAGACATGTGCGACGATGGCGACCGGTGCACCATCGTTGTGCGACCGGGCGCAGCGAGCGCACGAGGCGGTGCGCGGCAGCCGTACTGGAACGATTGCTCACGGCGGTCGTCTTAAATTGAGCCAGGGCAGCGGGATCGGGAGTTGGGTAGCCGTGACGCCGTGCGAGGCGTTGGATCCGATCGTAAGGCGAGGGTACCGGGCGCGATCCTCACTGCCGTTCTGACACGGGAGGTATGGGCCATGCGATCACTTGCCGCTGATCCCGGGGGGCGCTCGGGAGCGTTCATCGACCATTCAGCTTTCATCGCGTCCCTGAGCTCTTTCAGTCGCGTGCATCGCGCGCAGCGCTGGGAAGGAACCTTCGGCGAGTTCCTCGCCGCCATCCTGCCGGCCAATCCCATGGCCCTGGCGCGCAGCAGCCACGAGTACATCTGGGACATGCTGCGCTGGCACGGGCAACTCGCGCCCAGCGAGGCGAGCGAGAGCGAGCGCGCCCGCGAGTTGTTCAGGCGCGAGCTGTTCGGTGTCGATGAGCCGCTCTCCAGGGTGGTCGAGTACTTCAAGGCGGCCGCCGGCGGCTCGGACGTCGGGCGCCGGCTGCTGCTGCTCCTCGGACCGCCTTCGGGCGGCAAGTCGACGCTCGCCATCCTGCTCAAGCGCGGCATGGAGGAGTACAGCCGCACGGAGGAAGGCGCGCTCTACGCGATCAAAGGCTCACCGCTGCACGAGAACCCGCTCAATCTTGTGCCGGCGAGCCTGCGTGCCGAGTTCCGCGAGCGCTACGGCGTGGCCATTCAGGGCGAGCTCTCCCCGTGGGCCCGCGACTACGTCGAGCGGGAGTTCGACGGGGACTTCGTGAGTGTGCCGGTCGAGCGCATCTTCCTCTCGGAGGCTTCCCGTCTGGGCATCGGCACTTACGCGCCGCACGACCCGACGACGGCCGACATCGCCGACCTGGTCGGCTCCGTGGATCTCGCCAAGGTCGCGCAGATCGGCGACGAGGGCGATCCGCGCGCCTGGTCGTGGTCCGGGGCGGTGTACTCGGCCAGCCGCGGCCTGCTGGAGATGATCGAGATCCTCAAGGTGAAGCGGGAGTTCCTTTATCTGCTGCTCACGCTGACGCAGGAGAAGAACGTCAAGGTATCGCGCTTTCCGCTCATTCACCTCGACGAGACCGTGCTTGCGCACACCAACCTCGCCGAGTTCCACAAATTCCTTCAGGAGAAGGAGAACGAGGCGCTGCTCGACCGCATGGTGATCATCAAGGTGCCTTATTCGCTCTCCTACAAGGATGAATCGCGCATCTACCAGAAGCTCGTCTCGGGCGCGCCCGCCTTCCGCAACGTGCATCTGGATCCGCACGTGCTCAACCTGTCGGCGGTTTTCGCGATCCTGACACGTCTCACCAAGCCCGAGCGCGAAGGACTCGATCTGGCGAAGAAGCTGCGCCTGTACGCCGGCGAGGCCATCGAAGGAGTACCGGAGAGCGAGGCGGCGAGGTTGCGCTCCGAGTCGCCCGACGAAGGCATGACCGGCGTGAGTCCGCGGTTCGTGATCAACGCCATCTCCACCGCCATCACCCGCGGCACCGCTCGCAGCCTCACCAGCATGGAGCTGCTGCTCGCGCTGAAGGACGCCATCGAGAGCGATGCGCGCATGGAGGCGAAGCAGAAGAAGGTCTGGATCGATCACCTGGTCACGGCACGCAAGGAATTCTACAACCGCTGGGTCAAGGAGGACGTGCACCGCGCCATGTTCGCCTCATTCGAGGAGGAGGCGCAGCAGCTGCTCGAGAAATACCTCGACGAGGTCGAGGCGTCGCTCGACCACCGGCAGGTCACCGACCCGATCACCGGGGAAACGCGGCCCGCCGACGAGCGCTTCCTGCGCTCGGTCGAGGAGAAGATCAAGGTGTCGGACTCCGGCAAGCTCTCTTTCCGCCAGGAGGTGGTGCGCAAGGCGATGGTCGCCTTCAAAGCGGGGGAGAAGTTCAAGCTTGCGAGCCACGCGCGCATGCGCGAGGCCATCGAGCAGTACTTGTTCGAGGAGCGGCGCGACGTGCTGAGGCTGGTCACCTCCGCCGCCCGGCCGGATGAGGATGCGCGCCAGAAGATCTCGGTCGTGCAGCAGCGCTTGATCAGCGAATACGGCTATGACGAGTATAGTGCGAAGGAGGCCCTGAGTTACGTCACGACATTGCTCGCGCAGGAATGACGCCCGGCCACGAATATGCCCACAGATACCCAACAACCGCTCGATGCCGCCCGATGGTACGACCTGTTCTCTCGCGGCGCGCGCGATTGGCTGCGTCACGACGAGAAGGTGAGAGAGTCCGTGCGCAAGCACCTGCCGCAGATTGTCGCCGGCGGCGACCTGATCACAGGCGGAGCGCGCACGGTGCGGGTGCCGATGAAAATGCTCGAGCACTATCACTTCCGCCTGCGCAAGCCCGAGGAGCGACAAGGCGCGGGCCAAGGCCAGGCAAAGCCCGGCGATGTGTTCGCCGACCCCGCGCAGGCCGGCGGCTCCGGTGAGAAAGGTCCCGGTGGCCGCGAAGAAGGCGAGGTGCAGCTGCTGCTCGAGCTGAAGATCGACGATATCGTGGACTGGCTCTGGGAGGAGATGCAGCTGCCGAACCTCAAGGCCCGGGCGGGACCCTCGGAGGATTCCGAATGGGTGCGCGAGGGGTGGGACCGGCGCGGCGCCCGCTCGCGGCTCGATCGGCGCCGCTCGTTCAAAGAGCTGGTGAAGCGGCGCGGCGCTCCGGGCGCGATTCCGACGTTCACGGACGAGGATCTGCGCTATCGCCAGCTCGCGCGCCGACGCCAGCCGGCATTGCGTGCGGCGGTATTCTTCCTTCTGGATGTCTCCGGCAGCATGTCGGACCGGGACCGCAAGCTCGCCAAGACCTTCTTCTTCTGGACGGTGCAGGGCCTGCGCCGGGAATACCGCTCGCTCGAGACCGTGTTCGTCGCCCACACCACGGAGGCCTGGGAGTTCGCCGAGCCTGAGTTCTTTCAGGTGAGCGGCTCGGGCGGCACCGTGGCGTCCGCCGGCTTCGCCAAGGTCAAGGAGATCATCCGCGAGCGCTATAACCCCGCGGCCTGCAACATTTATCTTTTCTATGCCTCGGACGGCGACAACTCGGCGAGCGATTCCGCGCAGGCCCGCGAGGGCCTTGCCGCCATTGCCGCCGATGCCTGCTTTACCGGCTACGTGGAGGTGTCCTCCGGGCTCTCGCGCCAGCTCGACACCGAGACCGGACGCCTGTTCGAGGAGCTGGCAGCGGCCGGAGGGGCGACGGGCAGCTACGGGCTCAATGATTTCGAGGATGTCTGGGACGCCATTCGGCATTTCTTCTCGGCGGAAAGCCGCGCGGCGGAGGGCGCATGAGCGAGCCGGCCTGGCAGGACTACGTGCAGCGCATCGAAGAGCTCGCCACCCGCTCGGGATTGTCGTTCCATCCGGTCGAATTCGAGGCGGTGCCGGACTCCTTCATGATGGAGATCGCCGTCTATGGCCTGCCGGTGCGCATGCCGCACTGGTCCTTCGGAGTCCGATACATCTACCAGCTCATTCAGCGGAAAATGGGCCATTCGCGTCTCTTCGAGGTGGTCTTCCCCGGCAATCCGGGACACGCCTACCTCGCCTCCGGAAACGGCTTGGCCGAGAACGTTCTGGTGACGGCGCATGTGCTGGGGCATGCCGATTTTTCGCGAAACAACCTGCTCTTTCAGCGCTGCCAGACACCGGTGAGCGAGCACATCGTCGAACACGCCGCCAACCACGCGCGCCAGATCCAGCAGGCGATCGAGACTCATGGGCTGCAGCGGGTGGAGGCGGTGCTCGATGCGGCATTGGCGCTCGAGCAGCACATCGACGTCGATCAGGAGCTGCGCCGGCCGCGCTATCCGCAGTACATCGAGGCGGTCAAGGTCCCCGCCGATGAGCCGTTCCGCCGGCGCTTCGCGGCGCTCGAGCCGGCGGCTGCGAGCGCCAGCGCGCAAGCGAAAAAGCGCGCGCCTGTGCCGCCGCACCCCGAGCGTGACCTGCTCTGGTTCGTGGCCCACTACGCTCCCGAGATGGAAAGCTGGGAGCGGGACATCTTCCTCGCCGTGCGCGAGGAGTCCTTTTACTTCTATCCGGTGTTCGCCACTCAGATCATGAACGAGGGCTGGGCCTCGTACTGGCATGCGCGACTGCTGCGCGAGGCGGACTTCATCCCGCAGCAGGCCTACGTGGATGCCGTGAAGTGCCACTCGGACGTAGTCAGGCCGGTGGCCGCCGACAGTCAGGTGGCGCTCGGGCTCAATCCGTACCACCTCGGGTTTTCCCTGTGGGAGAAAATCGTCGAGGAGGTAGGCATGGACGGGGCGCTCGCCATCCGCGCGCAGGATGATGACTTCGGCTTCATCCGCAATCACCTGACACGCGCGCTGGCCGAGGAGCTCGAGCTCTTTCGTTACAGTGTCCGCGACGGGCAGATCAGGGTGCTCGAGCCGGACTTGAACGCGCTGCACGAGGCGATTCTCGCGCCCAAGTACAATTTCGGTGCACCCACGGTGATGGCGCAGCACATCCGCACCGATGGCACGCTCGAGCTGGTGCACGATCATGCGCTCGACGGCCGCGGTCTCGATCTGGAGCGCAGCCGCAGGGTGCTCGACTATCTGCAGCGGGTCTGGCGCCGGCCGATCCTGCTTACCACGACCAATCAGGCTGGTCTGGTCCTGGAGCTCTCCGCGCCCTAGGTTCGTTGGCCGAGCGACGCGGACGAATCGGGTAAGGAGCGATGTGCAACGCCGGGCTTGCCGGTGCTCGGCGGCCTCGAAGGCAGGCAGGTCGAGGAGGGGGCGAGCGGGGCGCAGGCCCAGCGGGCACGGGACGGTCCCGTTTGTCGGAGCGTATGCTCTGGCGCAGTCGGGTCTGCGCGGCGGGCCCGCAGCAACCATGTAGGGTCCGGCGCGAATCGCCCGGGCGATTCGTGCCCATGAACCGGGAGGGCAGCGATGGGTCACGAGAGCATCCGTAACATCGCGCTCGCCGGCGCGGCCGGCGCGGGCAAGACGCTGCTCGCCGAGAGCCTGCTGCTCGCCGCGGGCGCCATCCGCGGCAAGGGCAGCCTCGAGCGCGGCACCACGGTCTCGGACTTCGATCCGCAGGAGCGGGCCCTGCAGCACTCGCTGGAGCCGGCCATCGTGACCTTCGAGCATGGAGCCGTCCGCATCCACCTCATCGATACCCCCGGCTATCCCGATTTCCTCGGCCGCACGCTCCCGGTGCTGCAGGCCGTGGAAGCGGTGGCCGTGGTCGTGAGCGCGGTGAGCGGCCCGGACACCGTTACCCGGCGCCTGATGGACTTTGCGCGCGAGCGAGGCCTCGGCCGTCTGCTCGTCATCAATAAGATCGACAGCCCCGATGCCGGGAGCGCCGACCTGCTCGAGCGGCTGCGCGAGCAGTTCGGCCCGGAGTGTCTGCCGATCAACCTGCCGTCGGCAAACGGCGCGGCGGTGGCCGACTGTTTTTTTCACCCGCGCGGCGTGCCGGTGGATTTCTCCACGGTGGAGGCCGCGCACACGCACATCGTCGACCAGGTCGTCGAGCTCGACGAGCGGCTGATGTCGCTCTACCTGGAGCAGGGCGAGGCATTGGCGCCCGAGCAGCTGCACGCACCGTTCGAGCAGGCGCTGCGCGAAGGGCATCTGGTGCCCGTATGCTTCACCTCCGCCGAGACCGGTGCCGGCGTGGCGGAACTGCTCGAGGTCATCACGCGGCTGATGCCGAATCCGGCCGAAGGCAATCCGCCGCCGTTTCTCAAGGGCGCGGGCGAGACGGCGCGACGCGTGCAGGTCTTGCCCGATCCCGATGAGCACGTCGTGGCGCATGTTTTCAAGGTCGCCATCGATCCATACGTCGGCAAGCTCGGCGCGATACGCGTGCATCAGGGCACGGTGCGCGCCGGATCGCAGCTGTTCGTCGGCGACGCGCGCAAGGCCTTCAAAGTGGCACACTTGTATCGCCTGTTCGGCAAGGACACCGTGGAGATCCCGCAGGCCGGACCCGGCGACATCTGCGCCATCGCCAAGGTGGAGGATCTGCATCGCGACGCGGTGCTGCACGATTCCCACGACGAGGATCAGTATCATCTGCAGCCGGTCGCTCTGCCGCCGCCGATGCTCGGACTCGCCATCGAGCCGCAGCGCCGCGGCGACGAGCAGCGACTCGCCGACGCGCTGCACAGGCTGACCGCGGAGGACCCGTGCGTGCGGCTCGAGCAGCACGCCTCGGTCAACGAAACGGTGCTCTACGGGGCCGGCGAACTGCACCTGCGGGTGCTGCTCGAGCGCATGCGCCAGCGCTACTCCGTGCAGGTCAACACCCACCCGCCGAGCATTGCCTACCGCGAGACCGTGACCCGGCCCGCCGACGGCCACAGCCGCCACAAGAAGCAGACCGGCGGGGCGGGCCAGTTCGGCGAGGTGTTTCTGCGCGTCGAGGCGCTCGAGAGGGGCGCGGGCTTCGAGTTCGTCGATGAGGTGGTGGGCGGAGCCATTCCGGGCCAGTTCATTCCGGCCGTGGAGAAGGGGGTGCGGCAGGTATTGTCGGAGGGTGCGCTGGCGGGCTTCCCGCTGCAGGATATCCGCGTCATCGTGTATGACGGCAAGCACCATCCGGTGGACTCGAAGGAGGTCGCTTTCGTGTCGGCGGGCCGCAAGGCGTTCCTCGATGCGATCCGCAAGGCCAACCCCATCGTGCTCGAGCCCATCGTGCTGCTCACGATCACCGCGCCGGCGAGCGCCATCGGCGACATCACCGGCGACCTCGCCACCCGGCACGCGCGCATCAACGGCAACCAGGCACTCTCGGGGCAGAGGGCGAGCGTCTCGGCGCTGGTGCCGCTGGCCGAGATCACCGACTATCAGTCGCGTCTCAAAGCGCTCACCGGCGGCCAGGGGACCTACGCCATGGCGCTCAGTCACTACGATCCGGTGCCGCCGCGCCGCCAGCAGGAGCTGGTGCAGGCGTACCGGCCGCGCGCAGAGGAGGAGTAGAGGGTCTACCGGAGCGTGAACGAGCCGCGCTCGTCGAAGGGCAGCGAGCGCAGCCAGCCCTCGGCGAGCTGCACCCTGCCCCGCAGCCGATAGTGCAGCGGACGGTTGCGGCCCTGAGCGAGGACGGTGAGCACGGCGCCCGCCATGTTGGCGGTGACCTGCGTGTCGAATTCCGCCGTGCCATGGGCCGGCACCGTGAAGCCCTGGGCGCAAATCCCGGCGGCGATGCGCTGACCGTCGATGTCGAGCACGTAGCTCACCGTCTTCACCCCAAGGCCGAGATCGTTGGGATTGCGTACCCGTATGCGCACCCGCAGGCGTTGTTGCCAGAAATCGGCGCTGCGGACGTGCACGCTGACGATGGAGAGCCGGGGCGGGGTGAGCCGGGAGACGAACAGGGCGCAGCCGGCGAGCGCAGCGAGGCTGCACAGCAGCGGCAGGAAGCGCACGTGTCGCATTGCGCCGTACGGCCGGTCAGCTCGCGTAGGAGCGGCGCATGACGCCGCCGTGCTCGGGAGTGCCGCGGCCGGTGGCGATCGGCTGCGCGAGACTCTCCGGCGCCGGCTTGCCGAGCAGGTCGTACAGGCGGGCAAGCTGGCGCCGGTACAGCGCATCGAACTGACTGACGGCCTCCGCCGGGTTGTAGTCGCCGAACCACCAGAACCAGTCGGAGCTTTCGCACAGCGCGAGCTGCCGCTCGGCGGCCAGCCGGCGCCCCGGGTCGAGGCCGGCCGCCGCCGCATCGAAGGCGAGCTTGGCCTCGCACAGCAGCTCCCAGGCGAGGTTCTTGGAGGCATCGCCCATCCAGGTCGTGAGCGTCCCGTGCACCCAGCTGCCCGCCATCACCTGCGGCAGAGTGAGAGGCTTGAGGGGTCGCTGCACGCACTCGCCGAGGGTCGTCAGCTCGAGCAGCGGATGGGCGCCGAGGAGCGAATACAGTGCGCGCAGGAAGTAGTAGCCGTTGAACGGATAGTGTTCCCAGGCGTTTTCCCCGTCGAGGGCGATCAGCACGACGTGGCCGGGAGAGTCCGCGTACTGCCGGGAGAGCTGCGCCAGGGCCTCGATGAGGTTGTGCGCGGCGTCATCGCCGTGCCAGGTGGCATAGGTGAAGCCGATCAGATCGGATAATGTGTCTTCACGGAAGAACTGCGTCAGCGAGGCGCCCGCCAGGCGATACGGCCGGTTGAAGGCTTGGGGGTCCCGGACGGCCTGCCCTGCCTGTCCGCCGGCGCGTTGCAGCGAACCATGCAGCACGTTGGCGCTGCTCGCCACCCATTTGAAGCCGGCCCGGTCGAGCAGCTCGAGTGTTGCGCGGCTCACCGCACCTTCCGAGGGCCAGCATCCGGCAGGGCGTACCCCGAAGGTCCGGGTGAACAGGCGCAGCCCCTCGCGCACGTGCCAGTCGGCGCGCTCGGCGCCGCCGGGGTAGGCGGCATAGCGCGGCAGCGGCAGGTTGGGCATGGCTTCGCGCGCCGACTGGAAATCAAGCAGCAGGGGCACGATGGGATGGCCGTAGGGAGTCACCGACAGCTCACACTGCCCGCGCTCGCTCAAGCGCCGGTAGCGCGGCACGATGGAGGAAAGCAGATTGCCGATCAGGGCGAGGAGCTCGCGGCGCTGCTCGCGCGTGAAGCCGCGGCCCTGCTCGGTGAGGCGGCTGACCAGGGCATCTGTCCGGCGCACGGTCTCCCCGACCCAGGCGAGGTGGTACCAGACGGCGAGGTCGTGGATGAACTGGTCCGAGGCGTAGCTCACCCGCTCCGGCGTGGCGAGTGTTTCGGCGATCGAGGCGAGCTCCAGATACGGACCGAAGCGCTCGATCATCTGCTTGCGCTGGGCGCGCAGGCACGCGCGCAGGCTCTCGAGGCGCGCGGTCGGCTCGGCCGGCACCGGATCGGGACCGAGGAGCGAGAGCACGGGGTCGGGCAGGGGGGTGCCGGCGCGCAAGTGCTCCGCGAGGGCCTGCGCCAGGGAGTCGATCTGCTCGAGCAGCACCGGCGTGAAGTTGAACACCGCGCGCGCTTCGGGATTGGCCTCCAGATGCGCGGCCATGTCCGTGTAGTCCTTGATCGCGTGCAGGTAGGTCCAGGGCAGCACGTACCGGCCGGTGAGCGCATCCCGGTATTGCGGCTGGTGCATGTGCCACAGGAGAACGACCGGCAGGCGCGCGTGGGATGTCATGAGTATCTCAGGGCGAGAGCCGGCGCAGCATCTCGGCCGTCACCAGCACGACGCCTTTCTCGGTGACCAGGAACCGCCCGGCGTCGGCTTCGCGGTCGATGCCGATGCTCATCCCTGCGGGGATCTCGCTGCCCTCATCGATGATGGCGCCGCGGATGTGGCAGCCGGAGCCGATCTGCACGTTGGGCAGCACCACGGCGCGCTCGAGGATGCTGCGCTCCTCCACCCGCACATTGGAGAACAGCAGCGACTGGCTCACGCGGGCACCTGAGATGATACAGCCCCCGGAGACCATCGAATTGATCGCCAGGCCCCGCCGGCCGTCCTCGTCGAGGACGAACTTGGCCGGGGGCTGGTGCACCTGGTAGGTCCAGATGGGCCAGTCCTCGTCATAGATGTTGAGCTCGGGCGCAACGTGCACCAGCTCCAGGTTGGCCTCGTAATAGGCATCGAGCGTGCCGACATCGCGCCAGTAGCTCTGCGCCCGCGTCTTGACGTCCTGGAAGGGATAGGCGAACACCTGCAGGGTGTCGGCAATCGCCTTCGGCAGGATGTCCTTGCCGAAATCGTGCGAAGAGGCGGCGTTGGCCGCGTCCTCCCTGAGCATCATCTCCAGCAGGCGTGTGTTGAAGACGTAGATGCCCATCGAGGCCAGCATCGTGTCGGGCCGGCCGGGCAGGGTATCGGGCACGGCCGGCTTCTCGGTGAACTTCGTCACCCGGTTCCACTCCGTGGCCGTGAGCACGCCGAAATGCCGCGACTCGCTCGCCGGCACCTCGACCACGCCCATCGTGACGTCCGCGCCTTTCTCCACGTGGTAGGCGATCATCGGTCCGTAATCCATCTTGTAGATATGGTCCCCGGCAAGCACCAGCACGTGCTTGGGCCGGTGCGAGAGGACGAGCTCGATGTTCTGATAGACGGCATCGGCCGTACCCCGGTACCACTCGGGGCCGTATTGCTGCTGGGCGGGCACCACCTCGACGAATTCGCCGAACTCGCCCCTGAGGTAGCTCCAACCATGCTGCGCGTGGGCAATGAGCGATTGCGCCTTGTACTGGGTGAGGATGGAAATCTGGCGGATGCCGGAATTGACGCAGTTCGAGAGCACGAAATCGATGATGCGAAACTTCCCGCCGAAGGGCGTGGCGGGCTTGCAGCGGTTGGCCGTGAGGTCCTTCAGCCGCTCCCCGCGCCCGCCGGCCATGATCACCGCCAGGGTGCCGCCGGTCAGGCGGCTGACGTACCGTCCGGAAGAGGCACGCGCAGGTTGTCGCATCAAAGGCCCCCGAGGCTGGCTGGTCCGTGGACGCTATCGTATCAGCGTCAAAGGCGATTCAAAGCCATTTCATGAGCCCGAGGTCGTGCCCGTGGGTGAGCAGCTCGTGCCAGGGGTGAATGCGCATCTCGGTCGCGAACTGGCCGCAGCCCGGCGGCTCGGCATCGAGCGCGAAGACCGCGGCCCCATCGTCCTCCCACTCGCCGGTGGGCTTGAATGGCGCCTTCCACACTCCTTCGTGCCCGGTTTGACCATACGAGCACAGCGGCGGCTCCTCGAGGCTCGCCGCGGGCAGGAGCCGGCGGGCCACGAACTCGACCCGCACGTCCTGGGGATCGAGGCCGTTCAAGTTCGCCGCCACGCGCAGGCGCAGCCACTCCCCGCGGGTGAGTTCGGTCGGCGCCTCGGTGAGCAGCCGCAGGCTCACCCGGCTCCAGGCCTGGCGCACCCGCTGCTTCCATTCCGCGAGGCGCCGGGCGCCGGCGAAATCCTCCTGCGCGAGCAGGCGGTACTGACGGTCGGCCGTGCGGTACAGGTTGCGGGAATAGTCCCGCAGCATCCGTTCCATGTTGAAGCGCGGGATGACAGTGCTCATGGCGCGCTTGGCGCGCATGACCCACTCGCGCGAATAGCCGTCCCCGGCGCGGGCGTAATAGAGCGGAATGACCTCCTCCTCCAGGGTATCGAGGATCAGGGCCGACTCGAGCGTGTCGCGCCGGTCCGGATCCTGCACGCGCGCCGGCGGAATGCCCCAGCCATTGTCCTGCATCCAGCCCTCGGCCCACCAGCCATCGAGAATGCTCAGGTTGAGCCTGCCGTTGATGGCCGCCTTCATCCCGGAGGTGCCGCTCGCCTCGAGCGGGTAGACGGGGTTGTTGAGCCAGACGTCCACGCCCGAGACCAGCGAGCGGGCGAGCCGCAGGTCGTAGTCCTCGAGAAAGACGATCCGGCCGATGAACTCCGGTGAGGTCATGAGCTGGCGGATCTCGCGCAGCACCTGTTTGCCGGGCTCGTCCGCCGGGTGCGCCTTGCCGGCGAAGACGAGCACGACCGGCCGGTCGGGATTCTTCAGCAGGCGCGCGAGGCGCGCGCGGTCGCGCAGCAGCAGCGTCGCGCGCTTGTAGGTGGCGAAGCGGCGCGCGAAGCCGATGGTGAGCACATCGGGCTTGGCGGGATCGAGGAAGCGCGTGACGTGGCGCAGCTGTGCGAAGCTCGATCCCTTGCGCACGTATTCCCTCTGCAGGCGGTCGCGCACCGCTTCGAGCATGCGCGACTTGACCGCCTGGCCGGCGCTCCAGAAGCGCTCATCGGGCAGCCCGTGCAGCCGCGCCCAGAATGCGGTGTCGTTCAGGCGCTCGCGCCACGCCTCCCCGAGCTCGCGGTCGAAGAATTCCGCCCAAAGCTTGTGCAGGAAGGTCGGCAGGTGCACGCCGTTGGTGACGAAGCCGACGGGGTTGTCCTCGGGGCGGATCTCCGGCCAGCGGCCGGCACACAGGCGCTGGGAGACCCCGCCGTGGATGCGGCTCACGCCGTTGATCTGCCGCGCGCCGTTCAGCGCCAGATGGGTCATGTTGAAATAGCCCGGCGCCGCGGGCGAGTGCCCGAGCTCGAGGAAGCGCTCGACCGGCACGCCGAGCTCGCGGATGAAGTCGTGGAAATGATCGAGAATCAGCCCGTGGCCGAAGGTGTCGTGGCCGGCCGCGACCGGCGTGTGTGTGGTGAACACGCAGGCGGCGGCGGTGGCTTCGAGCGCCGCCTCGAAGGGCAGGCCCTTCACCACGTGCTCGCGCAGCAGCTCGAGGATGAGGAAGGCGGCATGGCCTTCGTTCAGGTGCCAGACCGAAGGCGCGAGCCCCAGGACGCGCAGCGTGCGCACCCCGCCGATGCCGAGGATCATCTCCTGGCCGATGCGGGTCGCCTCGTCGCCGCCGTAGAGCCGCCGGGTGATGTCCCGGTCCGAGGGGGCGTTCTCCGGCGTGTTGGTGTCGAGCAGGTAGACTGTGATCCGGCCGGCCTGCGCTTTCCAGATCCGCGCGATCACCTCGCGCCCGGCGATGCGCACCCCGACCTTGACCCAGTCGCCGGCGGCGGTGTGCACCGGCTCCACGGGCAGATCGCGCGGATCGTGCGCGCGGTACTCAGCCTGCTGCACCCCGTCGTCGTCGACCGTCTGCGTGAAATAGCCCTGCTCGTAAAGCAGCCCCACCGCCACGAAAGGGGCGGCGGCGTCGCTCGCGGTCTTGCAGTAATCGCCCGCCAGCACGCCGAGCCCGCCGGAGTAGATCGGGAAGCTCTCGTGAAAGCCGTATTCTGCGCAGAAATACGCCGTCAGCGGCTCGTCGCTTTGCGGCCGCGCGGTGAGGTACCCATCGAGCGTCGCCAGGGCCTCATGGTAGCGGGCCAGGTAAACGGGATCCTGGGCGGCCCGCTCGAGCGCCGCCTGCTCGAGCGTGCGCAGCATCATGCGCGGATTGCCGCCGCACTGGCGCCACAGCTCGGGGTCGAGGTCCTCGAACAGGGCGCGGATGGGCCGGTGCCAGCTGAAAAAAAGGTTACTGGCGAGCTCGCGCAGGCGCGAGAGCGCCTCGGGAGCGGCCGGGGTGATTTCGAGCAGGGCGTTGCGCATGGATTCTTGAATGGGACCGGAAACAGTGCGCGAAGTCTAGCCGCTTGGCGCCGGCGGCGTCCGGATCAATCCGCGGATCTGCCCAGCTTCCCGGGGTTCGCGGCCGGCGGCTCGCGCAGGCCGGCGCGCACCGGGTACACTTTGCGCACATCCGCCAGAGCGGTGCGGATCCAGGGGGCGGTCACGATGGAAATGCGTTGCAAGAGCGGACTTGCCACGGCGCTCGCGGGTGCGGCGCTGCTCGTCATTTTGCTCGGGCGAACGGCGGCGCTCGCGCAGATCATGCCCATCGAGAACCTGTCGCATTTTCCACGCGCCACGCTCACGATCAGCGCGCGCGGCCGCGTGGATCGCTTCCGGGTGTGGATCGCGGA
>JAJZVF010000039.1 GCA_021845825.1 Pseudomonadota bacterium
GCGGGCTTTTTCAGATTGTCGCTGCATGGTACTGCCTTGGTATGGGCGGGGGCATTTGCGTGGATGGGCACCGGCTGTGTGCTCAACGCGCGGCGCTGCAGACGTCTGCATTGCTTTTTCTCGGGGCCCGCTCTTTGGCTTGGCGCGATCGGCGCACTGCTGGTCGGCTTGCGGGTCCTGTCCAGTGCACACGCTCTTCAGTACGTGATCTGGGGCACTGCCGGGCTGGTCGCCCTGTCTTATCTCCCCGAGACGATCTGGGGAAAATATGCCCACCGGAGCTGACGTTCTCTCAGGATCGCTCCGCATAGCGCTGAACCACCTCGCAGGAGGGACATCGGGCCGAGGCGAAACAACTGCGGGTATCATGCTGTTCAGTGCAGTGTCGAGGGGGCATGCTCTGGCTTGCGCGACTCGCCGCACTGAGCAGGTCCTGAGGTGCACCGCCCATGGGGTCCGGCGAGGTTCTCCGAAAGCGCGTAACAAGGGGAAGTCCCCGTCGTCATCGCAGAGGGTTTGGGGACGGTGTGTGGCGACTCGATCGCCGGTACTGAAAGCGCCGCACGCATCGTGACCGGCGGAGGTGAAGGGCATGACCGATGAGCGTACTGGCGACATGAGACCGATACCCGTCGGCAGACGAATGGCCTGGGCGGGCCTCGCCGCGACGCTGGCGGCACTGCTCGCGCTGTTCGCCGGGGGCTATTGGGTCTACACCCACGTGGTGGGGACGCTCCTCTTTCAGGCCCAAAGCGCCCCGATCCTTCCGAAGAGCCTGATTCTCGTGCTGGCTATCCTGGCCGGTGCGGCATCCTTCTTCTCGCCGTGCAGCCTCGCCATCACGCCGGCTTTCCTGGCTTATTTCGTTGAGAAGGATTCACGCCGGGACCTCCCTCCGAGCCCTCGGCGAATGCTGTCCGCGGCCCTCCTGATCGCGACCGGCATCGTCGGGGTCTCCGCCGTCGCCGGGCTGCTGGTCGGTCTGATCGGCGCCATCGTGTACAACGTGCTCGTCTATCTGATTCCGCTGGTCGGAGCGGTCTTCATCGTCCTTGGTGTCATGATGCTTCTCGGCCGTGGCGGCGGGTTGGCCCGGATATCCCGATACCTGCCGGGGCGGCGCTATTACGAGCGCTACGTGAGCGAGGGCACGGGCAACCGTCCCGGAGGCTTGATCGCATTTGGCGTCGCGTATGGGGCGGCGTCGCACAGCTGCACGTTGCCGGTGGTCATCGGGATTCTCATGCTGCCGATCGCAGCCGGAAACTACTGGCTCGCGGGGATTGCCGTTCTGATCTATGGTGTCGCGCTTGCCGGGTTGATGCTCCTGATGCTGACGCTCGGCCAGCCTACGGTGACCGCGGTGCGACGCTGGACCGGGCCGTACTTGTCCTACATCATCGGAGCCCTTTTCCTGGCCACCGGCGGGTATCTCTTCCACTACTTCATGTTAAATTATGGACTGACTTTCGCTTTGTGAACGACAAAGGCGGACAGCGATGTATTTTCCCGCAATGCCACGGTCACTCGGACTCCCCCGCAATCGCAGCGGCAAGCTTGCCGCCGCCGCTCTTCTGTTGGTTTTGCTGACGATCGGATCGCCACAAGGTGTCAGCGCTGCGCAGCCCACGTCCGCCTCGGCGGCTTCCACGGCGATCGCTGCGCGGGCCGCAGCGGCCACCGCGGGCGTGCCGGTCTTCAAGATCGTGGAAGGCGCCAAGGGATCGCCCGACCCCTATACGCCGCGAGTGCTCGAGATTCCGGCGGGCCGGGAGGTTGCTCTGGACATTACCGACAACATCGGGGGCTGTGCGTTGGTCACGGTTTTTCCCGGTCTCGGACTGAATGGGAGAACGGTCCGCGCCCGCGTTCCCGTTGGGGAGACACGGCGCGTTCTGATCCGTGCCGCCAAAGCCGGGCGATATCGCTATCACTGCGGGGGTGACATGTACTTCGGTGAGATCGTCGCCCGCTGACGGAATCGAGTCCTGGGCCTTGCCAATCGACGCGCCGCGCTATCCCTGATTGATCCGATCCAGGATCGGGCAACACGGTCCGGAGCCGGTGCACAGGTTCAGCAGGCCGGTGAGCTCGGCATGCATCTGCTCGATCTCCCGCAACTGCACTTCGAGCGCATCGCGCTTGTGCTGCGCCAGCTCACGCACGGCGCGACTCGAGCGGCCGGGAGACTCCCGTAGCCGCAGCAGTTGCCGGATATCCGCGAGGCTGAATCCGAGGGCTTGCGCACGCTTGAGGAAACGCAGGCGCTCGAGGTCCGGCTCGCGATAGATTCGGCGCCCAGCCGCATTGCGGGCTGGGGGCGGCAAAAGACGCAGCCTGTCGTAGTAGCGCAGCGTATCGGGCGTGATCCCGAGGGCTTTCGCCGTGCTTCCGATGCCTTGGTTCACGATTTCAATGCCTCGATCGGTCTCTCGAGCTGGCGGTGCAGCCGCCGGGATCCTGAGTCTACTCCCGATACGTGCCCGGCAGGGCTTGACCTGGAGTGCGCTCCAGGTCGTACCGTGGGTCCCCTTGAGCGGGGTGGGGCATGGTCTACGAATCGTCCGATGTTCTTCGAGCCTTCCTGCACGGCCTGCAGACGGGCGGCATTTTCTTCTATAAGGCGCTCTGGTCGATCCTGTTCGGGGTCGCGGTCACTGCGGCGATCGATGTCTTCATCGACAAGGATAGAATGGCTCGACTTCTCGGCGGGCGCGACGTGAAGACCATCGGCCTGGCGGCCGCGACGGGAGCGGCGAGCTCGGCCTGCACCTTCGGAGCGGTGACGATCTCCCAGGCGCTCTACAAGAAGGGGGCGTCCGTCGAGAGCACATTCGCCTTCGCGCTCGCCTCGACGAACATCGTCTTCGAGCTCTCCGTGCTCATCTATGTGCTGCTCGGGGGCGCGATTCTCGCGGCGGAATTCCTGAGTGGTGTGCTGCTCGTCGTCCTGATGACCATTCTCGTCCGACTGACGCTGCCCGTCCGTATGTTCGAGCGGGCGCGACAGGATCTCCAGGCGCGGGACACCGGCACCCCGGCCGCGATGCGGCGTCTCGTCGATGCGGGACTCTGGTACCGGATCGCCGACCGCTTTTTCCGGACGCTGAAGCGCATCTGGAAGAGTGTGGTCTTCGGTTTCCTGGCGGCTGGGTTCATCGCGGCTCTCGTACCCTCGCATGCGTGGCCCGTGCTGTTCTTGCGGCCGACGAATTTCCCCGCCGTGCTCGAGAATGCCGCCGTCGGCGTCGCGGTGGGGGCGCTGAGCTTCATCGGCTCGATCGGCATCGTGCCTTTCGCAGCGGCTCTCGCGATCGGGGGAGTCGCCTTTCCGGGGGTGGTCGGCTGTATCGTTGCCGATCTCATTACGATCCCCGTGCTCAATGTCTGGCGCCGCTACTTCGGGAACAAGGCGACGGCCTATATCCTCGTGATCTTCTACACGGCCATGGTGAGCTCGACGGTGCTCATCACGTATCTGTTCCGCCTCGGCGGATGGCTGCCCTCGAGAATCGAAGCCGGCCGGCTTGCCACCTTCCGCGTCCGTCTCGATTACACGCTGGTCCTGACCCTGTTATTTCTCGGCTTGACGCTGACTCTGTGGCTGGCCAAGAGGAAGGGTGAAGCGAGAAGCCTTGTGGGCCCTCCTGGGCTGCGGGGGCGCGCTCGAGGTGATTGAGTGGCGGCATCGAGGCTCCGGGACAGATCTGAATTCAGCTCGACGATCATTCTGAGCCGCTGGAGATCCTCACATGAGATCCGTTGTTCTGCAGATTCGAGGGATGCATTGCGACGGCTGTGCGAACTCGGTCAAGGCGTTGCTCGAGCGTGAGCCGGGCGTGAAGTCGGCCGCGGTCGCGTTTGAGAGCGGCGCGGCGCGGGTGCTCTTCGATCCGCTCAAGATTGAGGAAAAACGCCTGCTCGAGGTGGTCGAGCAACTGGGCTACACAGCGGTCGCGCGAAGGCCCGCGTAATGCTTGACTTGGAGCGCGCTCCAGGTCGTACCGTCGGCGCCATGAACACTTTGACGCAAGCGAATGATGCGATCCACCCCTGGGCGGAGGAGCCCTCAAGCCGGCCGAACCGCAGAAAGATCCGCGCGCACATCGGCGGACTGCACTGCTCGCTCTGCATCGGCACCATCGAGAAGGCGCTCGGGCGAATACAGGGGGTCGATAAGGTAGCCGTCAGCCTGACGCATGAGCAGGCGCTGGTCGAGTTCGACCCGCAGCTCGTGCAGCCGGAATCGCTGGTGCAGACCCTCCGGGATATTGGCTACACGCTCTATGATCCGAGGAAGCTGCGCTCGTTCGAGGACGAGGAACGCGAGCTCGTTCGCGAAGGACATCGTTTCGTCATTGCAGTGGGCGCGAGCCTCGCGGCGATCGCGCTCATTCTCAACCCCATCGGGATCTGGGGCGAGATGCTCCCCGCGCTGGTATTCGCGAGCCTGGTCGCGATGGTTTATCTCGTTTTGCGGCCGAGTGGAATCCTCGCCGCGCTCGCCGGCGCCGGGGGGCTTGCCGCGGTTGCGGTCTTCCTCTTTTATCTCAGGCAGACGGCGCGAATGGACGCAGCGACTGCCTGGATCACCGCTGGACTTGCAGTATTTCTGGTGTTCGGCGTCGGCCGGCACATCGTGTACATGGCCGTCCAGGCGCTGCGTCGCGGCATTCTGAATCAGCACGTCCTCCTCGAAGTTGGCGCCTTCGCAGGTCTCGTGGGCGGGTCGATTGGGCTCGCACTCAGGCCCGCGGGGTACCCCACAGCGCCTTTCTTCGCCGTGTCGGTGATGATCGCGACGTATCACATCTTCTCAGAGTGGCTGTCGCTCATCGTCAAGACGCGCAGCTCCCAGGCGGTCAAGCGTCTGCTCAATCTCCAGCCGGATCTCGCGCGCGTCGTTCGCGGCGACAGGGAGGTGGAAATCGACATCGGCGAAGTCAAGGTGGGCGATCTCGTACGCATCCGTCCCGGCGAGCGGGTGCCGGTGGATGGGACTGTGGAAAGCGGTCACTCGGGCGTCGACCAGTCCTTAGTGACCGGCGAGCCGGTGCCGGTCGAGAAGCGCGAGGGCGATGTGATCGTCGGCGGCTCCATGAACGGGACGGGCACGCTCCTCGTTCGCGTCTCAGCCGTGGGCGAAGAGAGCTTCCTGCAGCGCGTGGTGCGCCAGGTCGAGGACGCCCGGGCGTTGAAACCGGGGATCCTGCACCTGGTCGATCGGGTCCTGCGCGTGTACACCCCCGTGGTGCTCTTGATCTCGGCGCTGGCGTTCGCGGGCTGGATGCTGGGTCCGTATCTCGCAACGGGCCATGCGGAACTTGGACGCGCGGTCTTCGCCGCATTGAGTGTGCTTGTGATGGGCTACCCCTGCGCGGTGGGGATCTCGGCGCCGCTTTCGATCGTGCGCGGCGCCGGGGAGGCGGCCGACCTGGGGATTCTCATGCGCACGGGCGAGGCGTTCCAGACCTACCGGCTGGTGAACCAGATCGTGCTGGATAAGACCGGAACACTCACGGAGGGCAAGCCGACGGTACGGGAGATCGAAGCACTGACTTTGACTGAAAACGAGCTGCTCGCGCTCGCGTCCGCGGCGGAATCCTCCTCGGAACATCCGCTCGGTGATGCAATCGTCCAAGCGGCCTTTGCACGTCACGTCGTGCCGCCCGAAGTGCAATCCTTCGAGGCGATTCCGGGCAAAGGCGTGATCGCCCGCAGCGAGGGCCGCGAGATCCTCGTCGGCGGACCTCATTTCCTCAGGGAACGCGGCATCGGAATGGGGACGCTCGACGCTCGTGTCGCGGCGCTGGAGGAGGAGGGGCGTACGGTCATCGCGGTGGCACGCGAGGGAGAGGCACTCGGACTCATCGCACTCGGTGACGCGTTGAGGCCGGATGCCGCCGATGCGGTGGCGGCGCTGCGTAGGGCGGGCGTCGCTCCAATCCTGGTGACCGGCGACAACCTGCGCGCCGCCCGGCGAATCGCCGGCCGCATCGGCATCGAGGACGTGCATGCCCAAGTCCTGCCGGGCGCCAAAGCGGACATCGTGAGGAGCCTGCAGAAGGGGGGCAAGGTCGCCATGGTGGGCGATGGCATCAACGACGCCCCGGCGCTGATGCAGGCGGATGTCGGCATCGCGATGGGCAGCGGCACCGATATCGCGCTCGAGTCCGCGGACATCATCCTGCTGCGCTCGCAGCTCACACTCTTGCTTCGCGCCTGCGAGATCAGCAGCCGAAGCTACCGCAAGATGGTGCAGAACGTGGCGCTTGCTTTCTGCTTCAACGGGATCGGCATTCCGCTCGCCGCGACCGGGCTCATCTATCCGGTCTGGGCGATGGTGGCGATGGCGGTCAGCGTGACCGCGATCTTCATCAACTCACTCTGGGGCAATCCCTCACTTTTCATCAACGCGATCTCGAGCGTCGGGTGCGTCCCCGATGGGGCGGGTGCGGGCACGTCCGTCCGATGACCGCAGCTGGCGCGCACGATGTCGCGGCGCTGGATTTCCAGGGCATGGCTGGCTGTTGCCGGCGGCGGCTCGAGAGCAGAGCACTGCGATCATGAAGCGGGGACTGTATCGATCCTGATACCCATCCACCTCCCGCAACTGCTGCGGCGTTCAAACCGCGGTTTGATGGCGGTGTTGATGTTTCATGGTCGCATCGCGATACGTCAACATTCTTATTGCGCCGCTCCGTCTCGGCTTGGCGCCAGCGCCGTCCGCAGCAGTTCTTTGGCACGCCGAATCCGCATCTCGACCGCCTTGGCTGTTATGCCGAGCTGCGCGCCGGCTTGCTGGTGCGTCAGGCCAGCCATGAGGACGAGGAGGAGCGGTTCCTTGTAGCGGCGCGGTAGGCAGGCGATGGCCTGATCGAGGCGCCGTAACCGCCGCTCATCGTCGACGCCCGACAGCTCTGGCTCACTCAGCAGCTCCTCGTCCAGGGCCTCTGGGGCTAAGGATAACAACGTCAGGAAGCGGCGGCGCACCGCCTGCCGCCTGCCATGGTCACGGCACTTGTTGAGCGCGATCGCGCGCAACCAGAACGCGAACGGCTGCCGGCTGTCGTAGCGCTCGAGCGCCAGCCACGCGGACACGAATGTGTCCTGAACGATGTCGTAGGCATCTTCCGCGTTGCCTACGTATCGGCGCACGAATCGGTACAGCGGTCTCTTTTCCCGCCGAACCAGCTGATCGAAGGCTGCGCGCCCACCGGCCTGGGCGGCCGCTGCGAGTTGCCGCTCGTCCTCATCCGGACCGTCGGTCACCGGCGGCCCGAATCGAGCGCCGCGGCGACCGTCTTGTCGAACTTCGCTGCCTGGGTCGGGGTCAGTACCGCTCGCATGGCGAGCAGATGCTTGACCGTGGCAATCTGCAGGGCCTTCATGGCTACGTGAAGATGCTCGATCGCCTGCTCGTCCTGGGGCGTGTACTCGTGACTGGCGAGAAGGGCGGCGGCGAGCTCGCGGTTGGCCTGGCGCGCCTGAGCCTCCAGCATCTTGCGGCGCGCGTCATAGCGGGTCTCGAGCGCGGCGAGCTGCCGCTTCTGATCCGCGGTCAGATGAAGCTCATGGTGCAGGAGGCGATTGAGGCTCGTCGGCGAGCGACTGGCCGCCAATCCGTAATGTACCCCAAGCCAGCCGCCCGCTCCCGCAGCGAGGATTGTGAGCGCCAGCACCGCCAGCGCCGTGCGTGTGATGCCGGTCAAGGGTGATCATCCGCGAGCAGCGTCGAGGGGTTCATGGGAGTTTGCATGGAAAAGACGCTTAGCTCCGGGCTCTGCGCTGGCCGTGCCTGATAGCCGGCAAGCGCGCTCACGGTGAAGGCGATGCCAAGCAGCGTCACCTGAAGCACGAGAAGGCGAGCCGACCGTCGCCCGACCTCCTCGCGCGAGGCCACGCGTGCCCAGATGTCGGCCTCGAGCCGGTCCAGCGGGTGGTCGGGCCCGCGGGCATCGAGAGCTCGGATGTCTTGCTCGATCATGCTGAAGTCTCCTCAATGGCGCGCAAAGGATAATACGCACGCGGCCCGCCCGACCCTCGCGGCGGATCGAATTATCGGGTTCTCGAGAGGGGTGGCGGGCTCTCGTGCGTATTACTACCAATGATCCCGATAAATGCCAAATCCATGCCGACTGCCTTCAGAATGCGGCGCCTGTGGCTGCTCGCCGTGGGGCTTCTCTCCGGCTGCGCCACTTTCCAGCCGCGGCCGATCTCTCCCGCCGGATCGCTCGCGGCGTACGAGAGCCGCTCGCTCGCCAATCCGGGCCTCGGGAAGTTCCTGGCAGACAATCATGTCCCCTTGCCCGGCCCCGGCCGACCCTGGGACCTCAAGGCGTTGACCCTGGCCACCTTCTACTACCAGCCCTCGCTTGCCTATGCACGCGCGCAGCTGCTCGCGGCTCAGGCGGCACGGATCACGGCGCGCGAGCGTCCGAACCCGTCTCTTTCGCTGACCCCGGGATACGACTCTGGGGTTCCGGCTGTGCCGAGCCCCTGGATCGTGCCGGTCGCCATCGACTGGCCGATCGAGACTGCGGGCCGGCGCGGCGATCGCATGGCGGAGGCACGCCACTTCGCGGCCGCCGCACGGTGGGAACTGGTAGGAACAGTCTGGGGCGTACGTAGCCGCCTGCGCAGCGCCTTGCTCCGGCTGTATACGGCGCGCCAGACGGACTCGCTCCTGGCCCGGCAGGTATCTGCGCTGGCCAGAGTCTTCAACCTGCTCGAAGGCCAGTTCAGGGCCGGCGCGGTGTCCAGCTACGATGTAACGCGGGCGCGGATCGCACTCGATAATGCGATCCTCGCCCGGCAGGCGCAGGAGGGCCGGATTCGCGAAGCGCGCATCGCGCTCGCAGCTGCGATTGGCGTGCCGGTAAGCGCATTGCGGGGACTGCCTCTCTCATTCGCCAGCTTCAGGCAATTCCCGCGCGATCTCACCCGGCCCGCGGTGCGGCAGCAGGCTTTGCTCGGTCGCTCCGATGTGCGGGCCGCCCTCGCGCAGTACGCGGCCAGCCAATCGGCGCTGAAGCTCGAGGTCGCGCGCCAGTGGCCCAACATCGCTCTCGGGCCGGGATATGCTTGGAACTCGCAGCTCGCCGGCGATCGCGAGTGGCAGCTCGGCCTCAGTCTGACGTTGCCCGTCCTCAATCAGAATCAGGGCCCGATCGCGCAGGCGAGAGCCCGACGCCGCGTGGCCGCCGCGCAGTTCCTCGGCGTGCAGTCGGCGGCAGTGGCACAGATCGATGGCGCGCTCGCCGCGTACCGCTCGGCGCTCGCGCAGGTCAGGACGGCGCAGTCGTTACTCGGGAACTTGACGCGCCAGCTCAAATCCATCCGCGCGCGGGTCAGCGCCGGAGAGCTGCAGCCGCTCGATCTCGCCAACGCCGAGGTTGCCTTCTACGCCGGGGCACAAAATCAGCTCACAACGCGGCTGGCCGCGCAGCAGGCGCTCGGCGCGTTGCAGGATGCGGTGCAAAGTCCGCTCACCCTGCGTCCCTCTCTGTTGCAATCCGCACAAAACATTCCTCACTCGACACACCCATGAAATCCCGCACATTGATTACCGGCGGCATCGCCGCCTTGGGGGTCGCGCTCGGCTCGTACGCGCTCTTCAGATCGCACGGCGCGAGCTCCGCGGCCGCTGAGCAATCCGATGCGCTCCAGGGCCCCAGAATCACCGTTCAAGTCGGTGAATTGAGGCGCATGACCCTGCACCGTTACGTGAATGGCTACGGCGTGGTGGAGCCGGCACCGGCGACGCCGCAGCGCCCCGCAGCCGCTGCCTCCGTTGCCGCCCCCGTCAGCGGCGTCGTGACACAAGTGGCGGTCGCCGCCGGGGAGCGCGTCAAGCGAGGCCAGCTGCTCGTCGAGCTCAATTCCAGCACGATGACGGAAAGCTACGCGGAACAGGAAGTCGCGCGCCTGGAGCGCCTGTACGCCGAGCACAACGCTTCGCTGAAGGCCTTGCAGAGCGCGCAAGCGCAACTTGCGCTGCTACGCGTCACCGCCCCGCTCAGCGGGGTGGTTGTCAGCGTCAACGTGAAGCCCGGCACCGCGGTAGACGCGAGTACCGTGCTCGCCGAGGTGATCGACGTCGACCGCCTCGTCGTACGGACGGACATTCCCGAAGCTGACGCTTCGCAGCTCGCAGCCGGAGAGCCCTTGCAGGTGCTGGGCGCGAGGCCAATCTCAACGACGCTCGCCTATGTCAGCCCGACCGTCAGCGCGAACGATGGAACCGTAATGGCTTGGGGGAGCCTGCCGCGGAACAGCGGCCTTCGGCCGGGCCAATACGTCCACCTGCGCATCGTGACCGCGACAAAGCCCGATGCGCTGGCCGCGCCGACTGAGAGCGTGATCAGCAACATCGTTGGCGGCCGCAGCGTCCTCTCCATCGTACGCGGCAGCGAAGCGATCCGCGTCCCTGTCGAGGCTGGCTTGCGGGAAGCCGGCTGGGTGGCGGTGACCGGTCCCGGGCTTAAGGCCGGTACTCGGGTCGTCACCGTGGGCGCCTATGGCTTGCCGGACCGGACGGCAATTCAGATCGTCGATCCCTCGAGCGGCCAGGCCGCCCCATCGCTCTCCATGGATGTTCAAAAGCAATGAGCACCCCATCACCGGCGAGCACAGGCTCGCCCTTGGGCCGATTCGCAATTCGGCATACGATCGCCATCGCCTTCATCGCGGTCGTGCTCTGCGCCGCGGGAGTATTCGCGGCACTGAAGACCCCCTCGTCGGTGTTTCCGGCCACGGCCTTTCCGCGCATCGTCGTCAACATCGGCAACGGCATCATGCCGGCCGATCAGATGATGGCGACGATCACGCGCCCGGTCGAGCAGTCCCTGAAGAGCATTCCTGGTGTGACCTCGGTGCTCTCCACCACGACACGGGGATCGGCGATAGTCAACGTGAAGTTCGCCTGGGGCACAGACATGCACCGCGCAGAGCTCTACGTGCTCGGGCGCCTCTCCGAGATGCGCAGCGAGCTGCCGCCCACGGCGGTCACCAGCGCCGAGCGCGTCGGGTTCTCACTCAGCTACCCGATCATCGGCATCAGCCTGACGGCGAGCAACCACAACCTCATGGACTTGTGGAATACCGCCACCTACACCATTAAGCCGCTCTTTCTGCAGATCCCCGGGGTCTCCAGGGTGGAGATCGTCGGGGGCCGGGTGCCGGAGTACCACGTGGTGGTCGATCCGCTCAAGCTCCAGGCCGCCCATCTCGCGCTGCAGGATGTGACCGCTGCGCTCGGGCGCAACAACATGGTGGCCTCCGCCGGGTTCCTGCCGCAGAACTATCGCCTGTACTTGACGACGGTCGACGGCCGGGTGTACTCGGCCCGAGAGATCGGTAACGTGGTGATCGCCGACCGCAGCGGCCATCCGATTCTCGTCCGCGACGTGGCACGGGTCGTGCGCGGCCCGGCGCCGGTCTACACGAACATCACGGCCCAGGGACACCCCGCGGTGCTGTTCGACATCGAGAGCCACACCAACGCCAGCACGCCCGCCATCGCGAAAGCGCTGCAAGCGAAATTGCAGCTGCTGCACCGCGAGCTGCCGCCCGACATGCACCTCGCGTTCTTCTACGACCAGTCCTCGTTCGTGCGCTCCTCCATCAGCAACGTCTGGGACGCGGTCATTTTCGGGCTGGTCCTTTCGGCCGTCATCCTGTACTTGTTCCTCAAGAACTGGGGCAGCGTCTGGACGGCGATCGTCACCATCCCGATCTCGGTGCTCATCACCTTCGTGGCGATGAAGCTCGCCGGCATGAGCTTCAACATGATGACCCTCGGCGGCATCGCGGCCTCGATCGGCCTCATCATCGACAACGCCATCATCGTGGTCGAGGCGATGTGTCATCGTCTCGCGCTCGGCGGACCGCGCCTCGCGGGAATCCAGGAGGCGATGGGCGAGATCCTGACTGCGCTGATCGGCTCGACGCTCACGCCCGTGGTGGTGTTCCTGCCCCTGATGTACCTGCCGGGGCTCGCCGGCGTGTTCTTCCGCGCCCTCGGAATGACCATGGTGGTCTCCCTCCTGGTGTCGCTGCTGCTGGCAATGACCCTGACACCTTCACTGGCCGCCTGGCTGATCCGCGGCGGCAAGCAGGTCGGCGAGGAAGGCGGATTCATCTTGAGGCCCATCCTGCGCGCATACGAAAGCGCCGTGCGCTGGTCCTTGCGCCATGCCGGGCTGACGCTCCTCGCCTGTGCCGCGATCGCGATCGGTGCGGTCTTCATTTACGGGCAATTGCAGACGGGCTTCCTTCCCGAATTCGATGAGGGCGGATTCAACATCGACTACTCGGCGCTCCCGGGCACCAGCCTCGCGGAGGCCTCGCGCGAGCTCGACGAGGCCGAGCGGCTCATTCGCGCCGATCCGGATGTGCAGGCATATTCGCGCCGGCTGGGCACTGCGCTCGGCCCATTCCTGGCCGAGCCCAACATTGGCAGCTTCCTGATCAAGCTCAAGCCGGACCGCAAACACACGACCGAGCAGGTCCTGGATCATCTGCGCGCCCAATTCGACCAGCGCTTCCCGATGATCCGTTGGGACTTCAAGGGCTTCCTCACGGATCTCGTTGGTGATCTGCAACTCGCCCCCTACCCGGTCGAGATCCGGCTCTTCTCCCCGGATCTCGCGTGGCTGAAGAGGACCGCGCCGCGCATCGAGGCGCAGATCAAGAAGATCCCGGGCTTGGTCGATACTTTCGATGGCCTGGTGGTAAGCGGACCCACCATTGACCTGCGCGTGCGCCGCGCAGAGGCCGAGCGCTTCGGGCTGACGACACAGGCTATCGCCGGCGCGGTCAAGAACGCTCTCCTCGGCAGCACCTCCTCGTACGTGCTGCACGGCGATCGGGTCGTCGACGTGCGCGTGCTCGCCGCTCCGAGCAGCGTCGACCGGTTCTCGGAGCTCGATGAACTGCCGATCCGCACGCCGTCGGGCGCGATCGTGCGGCTGAGTCAGGTGGCAACCGTGCAGGAGCGGCCCAATGAGGTGGAGCTGAACCGCGACAATCTGCGCCAGGACGACATCGTCTCGGCGCGCCTGGAAGGCGTGGATCTCGGCACCGCCATGCGCGAGGTGCGCGCGACGCTTGCCAAGGATACCTGGCTGCCGCCCGGCAGCGTCCAGTACGCGGGACTCTATCGGCTCCAGCAGCAATCGTTCCAGAACCTCATGGTCGTGCTGCTCGCCGCCATCCTGCTCGTCTTCACGGTGCTGGTGATCGAATTCCGCTCCTTCCACGAGCCGATCGCGATCGTCTTCGGCGCGGTGCTCGCGCTCTTCGGAGCGATGGTGGGGCTCTGGGTGAGCGGCATTACGTTGAACATCGTGTCCTACCTCGGCGCGATCATCGGCGTAGGCATCGTCGCCAAGAACGGCATTCTGGTGCTCGACTATTGCCGGCAGCTGCGCTCCGAGGGCGTGGAACTCGTCGAGGCGCTGGTGCGTGCCGGTCATCGCAGGCTCCGCCCCGTGCTCATGACATCGCTCGCCGCAGCGCTCGGCATGGTGCCGCTCGCCTATGGTGCCGGCGCCGGCGCCCAGATGCTGCAGCCCCTCGGCATCACCGTCATCGGCGCGCTGTGCTTCTCCGTGCTCCTGTCGCTGATCGCCACGCCGGTGGTCTATTACCTGCTCATCAGGCTGCACGAGAGATACATCGCCAGGCACCCTGACTCCGGGCCGCCCCAGGAGGAAGCTCACGGCTGAAGGCGCGCCTCACAGGCTGAGTGGCACGCTCAATGGGGGATGCCTCAACGTTATCCCGGAGGTCAGTTGTGAAGAGGCCGGAATCCACAAACTCCTCGCGTCGCGAGGTTCTGCGCGGCATCACCCGGATGGCCGGCGGGCTTGGTTTGGCGCTGGCGGCACCGCCTCTGGTGCGAGCTGCCGCCGCTCAAGCCATGAACCCTATGCCGCGCATGGCGGGGATGGAGCGAGCGGGCGTTCGCCACGGGATGCCCTTCGCGCGCCCACTCCCCATTCCGCCGCAACTCAGCGGCGAACCGCAGCCCGACGGATCTCGGCTCTACAACTTGCGGATGGCGCCAGGCCGCACGTCACTGATTGCGCAAAGGCGGACCCCGACTTGGGGATACAACGGCTCGTATCTCGGCCCCACGCTGCGCGTGCCGCGCGCCACGCAGGTGAGGATCAACATCCTCAATGACATCGATCAAAGCACCACTACCCACTGGCATGGGGCCCACGTGCGGGGCAGCATGGATGGCGGGCCGCACAGCCTCTTCCAGCCGGGCGCCAGATTTCCTTACGCTTTCCGTCTCGAGCAGCCGGCCGCAACTCTTTGGTACCACCCTCACCCGGAGACGCGCACTGGAGCCCACGTGTTCGCCGGGCTCGCCGGGCTGCTGCTGGTGGACGATGAGTCCAACGCTCCGCCCGATCTGCCGAGCGCCTACGGAGTCGACGATTTGCCGTTGATCGTGCAGGACCGGGCGCTCGCGCCCGACGGCACGCTCGCCTATATGACCCGCGCGATGGATCGCATGGGCATGAAGGGCGACCGCATCCTCGTCAATGGCCGCGAGCAGCCGTTCGTCGAGGTGCCGGCGCAATGGGTCCGGTTGCGACTGCTGGATGCTTCGAACGCCCGCATCTACTACTTCGGCTTCGATGATGGCCGTGAGTTTCACGTGATCGCCTCGGATGCCGGTCTGCTTCCTCGCGCGGTGCCGGTGCGCCGGTTACTGCTCGCACCAGGCGAGCGGGCCGAAGTCATGGTGGATCTGTCGCGGGACCAGGGCCGAAGCCTCGCGCTGCGCAGCTACTCCGAGGAGATTGTTCCATCCCTCAGCATGATGCGCATGGATTCCGACGCCCTCGATCGCAGCACCTTCGACGTGCTGCAATTGCGGGTGGCCGAACCGTCAGGACGTCGCACGCGGCTGCCCCCACAGCTGGTGCCAATCGAGCCACTGCGGTCGGAGCTGCCAGTGCGGACCTTCACGCTGCAGGCGGCAGCTCAAGCGATCATGGCGGCGCCGGCGCGGGCCGCCGCGGGCCTGCACCGGCCGACGAGCCCGCCCGGCCCTGGAGGGATGAGCCTCGGCATCGGCGGGCAGAAGTGGTTCTCGATAGATCACGAGTACATGGACATGCGGCGCATCGACGCGGCGGTCAGGCTCGGCAGCACCGAGATCTGGCAGTTCGAGAATCGTTCGCACATGCCTCACCCGATGCACTACCACGGCGTATCGTTCCAGATAGTCAGCATCGATGGTAACCCGCCGGCACCGGAGGTCGCCGGGTGGAAGGATACGGTGCTCGTCAGGCGCGGCGCAACGGTGCGAACCATTGCGCGCTTCGAGCAGCCGGCCTCCCGGGAGCACCCGTTCATGCTGCACTGCCACATTCTCGAGCACGAGGACAACGGCATGATGCTACAATTTACTGTGGCTTAGCCTGGTGTGGATAATGCTCCCGGTGCTCATCAAGACCGATGGCGCGGGACTGGTGAAGATTGGATGGCTGGCGGGCGTCTATGCCATGATCTGGGGGCTTTGTCAGTTGTGGACGGGGCGTCTGGCCGATCGGATTGGCCGCAAGCGGCCGGTGGTCGCGCGGTTCTTCCTGCTGGCTGGAGGAATCGCCTTGATCGCGCTCGGGCAAGGGGAGGGACCGCGCTACCGGCTGCTGCGATCATGGGGATCGGGATGGCGCTCCTGTATCTGAACCTGATCGCGGCGATCTCCGACCGGGTGCCGAGCTGCTTCTGGGTCGATCGTGTCGCTCGCCCATGCGGCGCTGCCGGCGATCTGGATCACCACGGCACTAGTACGACGACACGTTAATTACGGAACATAATGGCGACGCAGCTTCCGATCCGCGTCCCGGCGGGTGAACGTCCACTCGATGCCGCATCGAGCGGCGTTGCGTCGTCTCTGCCAACCGGCAACCTCGCTGGTGAGGGTGGTCTGGTCGGCGGCACAGCGCGTGAGGCACTGGCGCTCGAGGATGCCGATCTCGATCTCGGCCATGTTCAGCCAGCTCGCGTGCACCGGGGTGTAGTGAAACTGGATCCGGCTCAGTATGCTGGCGGCGGCTTCCCTGCCCAGGACCTCCACGAAGCTGCTGCGCAGATGGGTGTTGAGGTTGTCGAGCACGAGGTGCACCTTTTGCACCTCGGAGTACCCGCGGCGCAGCATCCGGCAGACGAAGCTGACGAAATCCTCCTTGGTGCGCCGCTCGGTCACCTGCACATGACGTTTCCCGCCGCGCGGCTCGACAGCGACGAAGATGTTGCAGGTGCCCGCGCGCTCGTACTCGTAGTCCTGCCGCAGCGGCACGCCGGGCTTGGCCGGCAAGGGGCAACGGGTCTCGCGCAGCAATTGCTTGCTCTTCTCGTCCATGCAGATCACCGGCTCGGCCGGATCGTACGGCCGGGCATAGAGCGCGAGCAGCTCGTACATGCGCCGGCGGTACTCTTCGGTCAGCTCGCCAATGCACCACATCACCCTCCGCCAGGGCTTGAGGAGGTTTTTTTTAAGGTCCGCCGGATCGTCTCCCGGCTGATCGTCTTCATCTTGGAGTGGCGCCGCGCCGCCTCGGTCAGCAGCTCGATCGTCCAGCGCTGCGCCCCCGGTGGTGGCGCCGAGCAGGCCAGTGCCGTGATCTGCGCCTCGGCATCAGCCTCGTACTGCTTAGGCTTGCCGGGGCGCGCCTCATCGTGCAGGGCAAAATCCAGCCCACCCTGCAGATACGCCGCCCGGGTCCGCCAGATCGCCGTCCGCCCGACGCTCAAGACCTGCATGATCACCGGCTCGGGAATCTTCCGATCGAGCGCCGCCAAGATGTGCGCCCGATTGAACTCCCGCGCCCGATGCAGCCCCTTGGCACGAAACTCATCCACGGTCCGACGGTCCTGCTTGCTCAAGCTCAGTTCGGTCTGGTGCATACCTGGTCACCTCGAACAGTTCAGGTATGCACATTTTACATGTTTCGATATTTACGTGTCACGATACTAGTGGCCTCCGGCCTGTGGTTTGATTTCGCGGTGGAGGACAGTGGCGGTGTTAGCGGCTGATCAAACGGCAGCGCACGCGGGGACGGAGGGAGCGTCCATCGCCGGCTACCGAGTCCATTGCCGGTCACGAGCAATGATGCGGGCGCGTTCTTTTTGGATCGAATCGGGGCGGCCACATAGCAGCGTTCATCATCCAGAGCTCGCTCCGTGCTCTCGTTACCTCGAATCGCGACTCGAGCTCGCGCTGAGTGCGATGAACGCCGCACCAAAAGTCGAGAGACTTCCCAGCAAGCCCTCTACTGGCTCCGGAACTTTCGCGCAGAGGCCAATCGGCGGATAGAAGACGGCACCGCGGACGGTCCAAACAGAAAGCCCGGTCTGCCGGACGAGCGCTCTCAACTCTCCGGCGGTACGGAAGCGCGCAGCTTTCCAGGTGGCTGTGCCGAACCAGGCGCGCAGCCGCCGGCTCATGGCCCATACACTCCACCGCCCGAGCACACCGAGCACCAGGCGGTCTCCTGGGCGCAGCACACGGGCGATCTCGCGCACTGCGGAGGCGGCATCTGCGATGAAGCACAGAACGGTCATGGCGAGCACCACATCGAAGCTCGCATCTGGAAACGGTAGCCGCTCTATCTGCCCCTCGACCAGCGTCACTTTGACACCGGCTGTTTTTGCGCGGGCATGCGCCGCGAAGAGAATGGCAGGATCCGCATCGATGCCAGTCACCGCGGCCCCCCCGAGACGCCACGACGCAGGCAAGTGATCCATCGCCGCAGCTCGCGTCAAGGACAGACGGTAGCGCCACTGATGGCGCCCATGAGCTCGAGGATCAGGCGCTGCTCGAGCGACTCGGTGATGGCACCGAGTGAGGTTGCGCGTCAGAACTCATAGTCCGTGGGGCTGATTTGGGTTGTCGCAGGCGCCTGGCTCATCCGAGCACTTGACCCAGACGCGCGACGACAGCCTCGATTTCCTCCTGCGTGCTCTGGCACCCGAGACTGAAGCGGATCGTGCCCATCCCGACTTCGGCGGCGAGACCCATGGCCGCGAGGACGGGCGACAGGCGGATCTGCCCTGAATGGCAAGCCGAGCCCGTCGATGCGGCGACCTCCGGCATTGCCGCGAGAATGTCGGCGCCCACGCGCCCGACAAACGAGGCATTGAGCGTGTTTGGCAGCCGGCGATCTGGATGACCATTGAGCACGACGCGAGTGCCGAAGCGTTCCTGCAGAAGGTCCCAGAAGAGATCGCGCAGACGCTGCATCTCGGGCACGAAACTCAAGTCCCGTGCAATCGCGCAGGCTGTACCGAGTGCGGAGGACAGCAAGGCGCTCTCCGTACCGGCCCGCCGTCCCCGCTCGTGACCTGCGC
>JAJZVF010000237.1 GCA_021845825.1 Pseudomonadota bacterium
GCCATCCTGGCCTCGCCCATCCCGGTCGTGGGCTATGTCGCCCCGCCCGGCTCTCGTGCTGCGAGTGCCGGCACCTACATCCTCTATGCGTGCAACGTAGCCGTCATGGCTCCCGCCACCAATGTCGGCGCGGCCACGCCGGTGACCCTCGGCGGCTCGGAGCCGGCCCCGCCGGCGCATCCGGCACGTTCCGGGCAGAAGGCCGCCGCCCAGCCGTCGGGACCGCGGATGACGGCCGAGCAGCGCAAGGTCCTGAATGACTCCATCGCCTACATCCGATCGCTTGCGCAACTGCGCGGCCGCAACGCCCACTGGGCGCAGCAGGCCGTCCGGGGCGCGGCGAGTCTGCCGGCGAAGGATGCGCTCGCCAAGCACGTCATCGATTTCATTGCGCCCGACCTGGACAGTCTGCTCGCGCAGCTGAACGGCCGCGAGGTGAGCGTGCAGGGTCGCGAAGTACGGCTCGATTCGGCGGGTGTGCGGGTGGTGTGGCTGAAGCCCGGACTGCGCACCCGGCTGCTCGCCGCGATCACCAATCCGATGATCGCCTATGGTCTGCTGCTGATAGGTCTCGGCGGCCTGATCTTCGAGGGCTTTCATCCCGGCGGGGTGCTGCCGGGGGTGGTGGGCGTGGTCTCGCTCCTCGTGGCGTTGTTCGCTTTTCAGCTCCTGCCGACCGATTTCGCGGGGCTGGGGCTGATCCTGATCGGCGCCGCCATGATGGCCGCCGAGTTCTTCTTCCCCACCTACGGCTCCCTCGGTATCGGGGGGCTCATCGCCTTCGTGGTCGGCTCGCTCATTCTGTTCAATTCGGATGTGCCGGGCATGCGCATCAGCCGGTCATTGATCGGCGGCATCGCCACCGTCGGGGGGATGGTCATCCTCGGGATCGTGTATCTTGCCGCCCGTGCGCATCGCAGTCCCGTCACCACCGGCGTGAAGGCGATGCTCGGCGCCACCGTGGAGGCTCTGGAGGATTTCACGACCCGCGGACGGGTTCGCTACCGCGGCGAGCGCTGGAGCGCCGTGACCTCCGCGCCCCTGAGGCAGGGGCAGCGGGCGCGCATCGTGAAGGTCGAGGGTCTGCAGTTGTGGGTCGAGCCGCTGTAACAGCCGGTGACCTCGGGAGAAGTCCATGGCTTATCTCATCGCAGTCGTCGTTCTGATCGCGCTGCTCCTGTTTACTTCCGTCCGGATCCTGAGCGAGTACGAGCGGGCGGTGATGTTCACTTTGGGACGGTTCACCGGGATCCGGGGGCCGGGCTTGATCGTTCTCTGGCCGGTGATCCAGAGGATGACCAAGGTGGATCTGCGCGTCATAGTGCTGAACGTCCCCAAGCAGGACGTCATCACCCGTGACAACGTGTCCGTCAAGGTCAACGCGGTGGTCTATTTCCGCATCGTCGACCCGGGGCGGGCCATCGTCCAGGTGGCCAATGTCTGGGAGGCGACCAGCCAGGTGGCGCAGACCACGCTGCGCTCGGTGCTCGGCCAGCACGAGATGGATGAGTTGCTGTCGCAACGGGACAAGATGAACGCCGATATCCAGCGCATCCTCGACGAGACGACCGAGGCCTGGGGCGTGAAGGTCACCAACGTCGAGCTCAAGGACGTCGATCTCGACGAGAGCATGGTTCGCGCCATGGCGCGGCAAGCCGAGGCCGAGCGCAACCGGCGCGCGAAGGTCATCAACGCCGAGGGCGAGAAGCAGGCGGCGCAGAGCCTGGTGGAGGCTGCGAAGGCCCTGGCGCAACAGCCGAGCTCGCTGCAGTTGCGCTATCTGCAGACGCTCGCCGACATCGCGCACGACAAGTCGCAGCTGCTCGTGTTTCCGATGCCGATCGATCTGTTCGGGCCGTGGATCGAGCGGCTCGGCGGCGTGCCGCGCCAGGGCGGATGAGGCATGCAGGGCCCGGGGTCCCGCGGACGGCGGCCGCTTGCGGCCGCGGGTCTGCTGCTTGCGCTCGCGACGGTTGCCGGGGCGGTGGGGGCGCATGTGCTGTCGGCCCATTGGAGCCCCGTGCGCATGCGTGTCTACGATATTGCCGTTCGGTATCAGTTCTACGACTCACTGGGGCTGCTCGGGATCGGCCTCGTGCTCAGGGCAGAGGGTCCGTACGCGGCAGACCGCCGGCGGCAGGAAGCGGGGGGCGCAGGGTACTTGCGGGCGGTGCGTGCGGCCGCATGGCTGGTGTTTGCCGGCGTTGTGCTGTTCAGCGGCAGCCTCTACGGGCTGACTTTGGGCGCGCCGTCCTGGACGGGGTTCCTCACGCCGGCCGGCGGGGTGGCGCTCATCGGCGGCTGGCTGCTGTTCGCCTACGGGCTCTGGCGCGCCTGATCGACTCAAATTGATGGCCAACTCCGGGCTGCCCATCGAGGAAGCGCTGCCGGCGCTGCGGCGCGCGCTGGCGGAACACCCCGCCGCGGTGCTCACCGCCCCAGCCGGCGCCGGCAAGAGTACGGTGGTGCCGCTGGCGCTGCTTACGGAATCCTGGGCGGCGGGCAAGCGCCTCCTCATGCTCGAGCCGAGGCGGCTGGCTGCGCGCGCAGTCGCGCAGCGCATGGCCGATACGCTGGGCGAGTCCGTCGGCCGGACCGTCGGCTACCGTATGCGCGGGGATACGCGCGTCTCGCGTGACACGCGCGTCGAAGTCCTCACGGAGGGCGTGCTGACACGGATGCTGCAGACCGATCCGGCACTGGAGGGCGTCGCGGCCGTGCTGTTCGACGAGTATCACGAACGCAGCCTCCAGGCGGACCTGGGCTTGGCGCTGACACTCGATGCACGCCGGAACCTTCGGCCTGATCTCAGGATCCTGGTCATGTCGGCGACGCTCGAGACCGCCGCGGTCTCGCGGCTGCTCGATGATGCCCCCGTCGTCGGCGCGCAAGGGCGCACCTACCCTGTTGAGACGCGCTTCTCGGGCAAGGGGTTGCCGCCGCTGCCCGATGCGCGGGCGCGCGGGGAGGACGGTCCGGAGTCGCTCGTGACGCGGCTCATCCTGCGGGCACTCGGCGAGCACGACGGGGACGTGCTGGCTTTCCTGCCCGGCGCCCGCGAGATCCGCCGGGTGGGCGCGTTGCTCGAGGCCGCGGGAGCGGCTGCGCGCGCGCGCATTCTGCCGCTGTACGGCGATCTGCCGCCCGAGCAGCAGGATGCCGCACTGACTTGCGCTTCCGGCGTCCGCCGCATCGTGCTCGCCACCAACATCGCCGAGACCAGCCTCACCATCGAGGGCGTGCGCGTGGTGGTCGATTCCGGCCTGGTGCGCCGTCTGAGGTTCGATCC
>JAJZVF010000238.1 GCA_021845825.1 Pseudomonadota bacterium
TTTGAATACCGGCATGAGATGCGGCAGAGCGCTCGGGAGCGATGCGTGCACGAATCCCGGCAGGCACGGCAGTATGCCGAGCACGAAGGCGCTCACCGCGGTCAGGTTCCAGCCGCCGCGGTAATAATAACGGCCCTGCTCCCGGTACAGTCCCTGCACGTCGATTGCCCGGCGGCGCACATGGTAGTAGTCCACGATCAGGATGCCGGCCACTGCGCCGAGCAGCGCGGAGTAGCCGACCAGCCACGTGAATATGTAGCCGTGCGTGCTCGAGAGGATCTTCCACGGCATCATCGCCACGGCGATGACCGCCGTGATGTAGCCGCCGGTCCGGTAGCTGATGCGTTTGGGCGACAGCGAGGAGAAGTCGAAGGCCGGCCCGACGAGGTTCGCCGCGAGGTTCACGCTGACCGTATCGATGAGCAACACGAGCAGCGCGAGCAGCACGGCCGCGCCCTGCATGCGCCCGGCGAGCGTCACCGGGTCCCAGATCGCCTTGCCGTAGATGACCACCGTCGCCGAGGTGACGAACACCGCGAGCGCCGCGAGCATCCCCATGGGAGCCGGCAGTCCGATGGCCTGGCCCAGCACCTGATCGCGCTGCGAGCGGGCAAAGCGGGTGAAGTCCGGAATGTTCAGCGCCAGGGTGGACCAGAAGCCGATCATCGCGGTAAGCGACGGCCAGAACACCGAATAGAACCGCCCGGCGCGGGGGCCGCCGGGGGCGAACTCGGAAGACCTGTGCACGAGCGGCCCGAAGCCGCCCGCCGCGTGATAGGCCCAGACGAGCAGCATGACACAGATTACGACCTTGATCGGCGCGGTGTACGTCTCGAGCCGGCGGATCGACTCGATCCCGTGCACGATGAAGTAAAACTGTATCAGCCAGAAGGCGAGGAAACATGCGCCCTGACCCGCATCGATGCCGAGCAGCGGCACCGTCGGCCCGGCGAGCGGGTGACCGACGAGCACGCCGAGCAATGCATAGATCATCAGCCCGCCGAACCAGCTCTGGATGCCGTACCAGCCGCACGCCACCAAAGCACGCAACATGGCCGGCAAGCGTGCGCCGGTCGTGCCGAACGAGCAGCGCGCGAGCACCGCGTACGGAATGCCGTACTTCGCCCCAGGCTGCCCGATCAACAGCATCGGCACCAGCACGATGAGGTTGCCGAGCGTCACCGTAGCAATGGCCTGGTATCCCGACATCCCCTCGCTCACCAGGCCCGCCGCCAGCGTGTAGGCCGGCACGCACATCACCATGCCCAGCCACAGAGCGCCGTAGTGGTACCAGCACCACGTGCGCCTGTGCGCCGGGGTGGGGGCGAGATCCCGATTCCACAGACCCGCCGCTTCATCGTGCACCGCCGTCATACGGGTGACCCGTTACGTGCAGCCTCTATCGCGCAGCCGGATCGCATCGGACCGTCACCGCTCGGCGCCGGCGAGCCGGCAGTCTCCCCATCATAGCGCCGGCTCCACATGGAATCCTCAGGCGCAAGCCAACGTCTCATGCACGATCGGCGGCGGGCTGACAGGCCGGTCGGCGAGCCCCATCGCCGCGCGCAGGGCTGCCGCGGCCGCGCGCAGCTGCTCGCGCGTGCGTGCGTGCACCGTCGCCAGAGGCTGCCCCTCGCCGACGTGCGCGCCGATACCGGCCACATCGCTCAAGCCGACGGCCAGGTCGAGCCTCTCTCCCGCGACGCGCCGGCCGCCCCCCAACCCGATCAGCACATTGCCGAGCGCGCGTGCGTCGACACTGGCGATGTAGCCTTGCGCAAGCGGCAGAACCGGCTCGATGACCGGCGCCTGCGGCAGATAGCGCCCCGGGTTCGCGCACAGGTCGTGCGGCCCACCGAGCTCGGCGATCATCCGCCCGAACCGCTCGGCAGCCTCGCCCGAGCGGACAACGGCCTCGGCGCGCCGGCGCGCCTCGGCGTGATCGGCCGCGAGCTTTCCGAGCACCAGCATCTCCGCCGCCAGCGCGAGCACCACCTCCTTCAGACGCGGCTCCTGCGGGCCGCCGCTCAAGAATGCGAGGGTCTCGGCAATCTCGAGCGCGTTGCCTACGTTGCGGCCGAGCGCCTGCGACATATCGGTGATGAGCGCGCGGGTCTGCAGGCCGGCCGCCGCGGCAACGCCGATGATGCTGCGGGCGAGCGCGCGCGCCTCCTCCAGTGTCTGCATGAACGCGCCGGAGCCGGTCTTGACATCCATCACCAGCGCATCGAGACCTGCCGCGATCTTCTTCGAGAGAATCGAGGCGGTGATGAGCGGGACGGACTCGACCGTCGCCGTGACATCCCGGATCGCATAGAGCCGCCGGTCCGCCGGCGCCAGATCGTCGGTCTGTCCGATGATGGCACAGCCGACCGAGCCGACCACCCGGCGGAATTCCTCCACCGCGGGCATTGAACGATACCCGGGAATGGCATCGAGCTTATCGAGCGTGCCGCCGGTGTGCCCGAGGCCGCGCCCGGAAATCATGGGCACGAAACAGCCGCAGGCGGCGGCGATCGGCGCGAGCAGGAAGCTCACCTTGTCCCCGACCCCGCCGGTGGAATGCTTGTCGATCACCGGACCGCGCTCGCGCAGCTCCTCCCAGCGCAGCCGCACGCCGGAATTGGCCATGGCGACCGTGAGCGCAGCCGACTCCGCGAAGCTCATGGACCGGAAGTACACCGCCATGGCGAGCGCCGCCACCTGCTCCGCCGGAATCGACATGTCGGCCAGCCCGCGCACGAAGAACTCGATTTCCTCCTGCGTCAGCGCCGACCCATCGCGCTTCTTGCGAATGAGATTCTTGAATATCACGGCTCGATTTCCCGGCATCCCGGGCTCACGCCCGGCAAGCGCGTCGTCCCTCAATCATCATCGTCGTCGTTCGCCAGGTAATGGCTCACGGGGGCATGGTGCCGACGGGCATACCTGCGCAGGTAGCGCATGGTGCGCGCGTAGCTCGCCGGTCCCTTGCTGCCGACCCATTCCTGACGCATCTGCTCCGCGCCGGTGATTTTCAGCAGACTCGTGGGCGTGTACCAATCGCTCGCGGGCGGCACCTGTTGTGCGAGCAGCCCCCGGTGCGAACGCGGCCATGAGCCGGAGAGCGCCTGTCCGCCGGCCGCCGCCATCCGCCGCATCAACCGCTCGTTGCTGCATTTGCCCGGATTGAAGGCGACCGGTACTTTCGGTGCGATCACCGGCACCTGCGCGTCCTCGGGCTTGCGGCGCCAGATGCCGCCGATCACCGCGGCGTTGGCATCCCACTGGGACATCGGCGAGAGGTGCA
>JAJZVF010000040.1:0-14715 GCA_021845825.1 Pseudomonadota bacterium
GCGTCCTCGATGGCCGCGGGAGCGGTGACTTTGCGGATCCCGACCGAGGAGCCGGCATTGGCCGGCTTCGTGAACACCGGCAGACCGAGGCGGGCGAGCTGCGCGAGGGCACCGGCCGGATCGCGGTCGAAGCGCTCGCGGCGCAGCACGAGGTAATCGGCCACCGGGATGCCGGCCTCGCGCAGCAGGCGCTTGCTGACGTCCTTGTCCATGCCGATGGCCGATCCGAGCACACCCGCGCCCACGTAGGGAATGCCGGCGAGCTCGAACAATCCTTGAATGGTTCCGTCCTCGCCCATCGTGCCGTGCAGCACTGGGAAAATGACGTCAATGGAACCGGCCGCCTCATCGGCAGACCTGCCGGTCGCGAGCAGCTCCTTCGAAACGGCTCGGCCGTCCCCGAGGTGCACCAGGCGAGGGTCGTGCGCGCTCGCGAGCAGCCTGTCCGGGTCCTGCGTCAGCCAGCGCCCGCTCTTGTCGATGCCGATCAGCAGCGGCTCGAATCGGGATTTGTCCAGGGCGGCGAGCACGTTGCGCGCCGACAGGATCGAAATCTCGTGCTCTGTCGACTGGCCACCGAAGACGATGGCGACACGGATCTTGCGGTTCATCGCACCAAGCATATCGAAACGCGGACCGGTGCGCAGGCGAGAGCCGTCTCAGAGCTTGAAGGTCGACAGCAGCAGGCTCGTCTCGCTGCTCGATACACCGGGCGTACGGCTGATCCGGGCGAGCACCCGGTCAAACGACGCCAGGGTGTCGGCGCGCAGCTCCGCGACCAGATCCCACCGGCCGTTGGTGCTGTGCAGGCTCGCGACCGCCGGATCGCCGCGCAGCGCCTTGACGACGGCATCGACCTGATTGCCTTCGGCGGCGAGCGTCATGAACGCCCGGATGTGCTGCTGTTGCACATCCGGCTTCAGGCGCACGGTGTATCCAACGATCGTTCCGTCGGCTTCCAGCTTGGCCATGCGGTTTTGCACCGTGCCGCGGGCCACGCCGAGCTGCTTGGCGAGGGAAGCGACCGAGACGCGCGCGTTGCCGCGCAGCAGCGCAATGAGGCGGTGATCGAGGTCGTCCATCGGCCGGTCAACTCGGGAAGCGGGCGAGCGACACAGTCTAGCAAAATGATCAAACCCGATGACGAATTGAGCAAAATAGTGCAAATTTTCGCCAATTTCCTGACTATTCCTTGGCTGCGGCCCCGTGGATGATGCTCGCCAGGGCGCCGCACATCGATTGACGCGGCCCTCGGGAGAGCGAGCATGGTCGACTTCATCGGTATCCGGCGCGTCCAGGAGCTCGTCGGCGAACTCGGGCCTGCGTCCTTCATCGCGGGATTGGCGCAGGAGATCGAAGCGGACTACCGGCGCTGGGCGCAATTCGACAAGACGCCCCGTCATGCCACGCATTCTCCTCTGGGCGTCATCGAGCTGATGCCGGCGAGCGATGGCCGCCAGTATGCGTTCAAGTACGTCAACGGCCACCCGCAGAACACCGCACAAGGCCTGTTGACGGTCATGGCCTTCGGGGTGCTCGCCGACGTGCAGACGGGCTATCCCCTCCTGCTGTCGGAGATGACGCTCACCACAGCGCTGCGGACCGCCGCAACCTCGGCGGTGGCGGCGCGCTGGATGGCGCGTGCCGACAGCCGCGTCATGGCGTTGATCGGCAATGGCGCGCAGGCGGAGTTTCAGGCCGTTGCCTTTCATCATCTGCAGGGCATACGGGAGCTGCGCATATACGATACCGACCCGGCGGCGAGCGAGAAGCTCCAGGACAATCTCGGCAGACTGCGCCTCGAGGGACTCGCGGTCGTGCGCTGCCGCGGCGCAGCCGAGGCGGTCCGGGGGGCGGATATCGTCACGACTGCGACCGCGGACAAGCGCAATGCCGTCATCCTGACGCCCGCAATGATCGCACCGGGCATGCACGTGAACGCGGTCGGCGGCGACTGCCCGGGCAAGACCGAGCTGCACGCGGATATCCTGCGCCGCGCCGATGCCCGTGTCGTCGTGGAGTTCGAGCCTCAGTCGCGCATCGAGGGCGAAATTCAACAGCTCCCGCCGCAGTTTCCGGTCACCGAGCTCGCGGAGGTGGTCAGCGGCCGCAGCCCGGGCCGCGCCGCCGAGACCGAGGTCACTGTTTTTGATTCGGTCGGCTTCGCCCTGCAGGACTTCTCGGCTCTGCGTTACCTGTACCGACTGCATCAGCAGCGCCGGGGGACGCGCTCGAGCATCGATCTTATCCCGGACCTCGAGGATCCGAAGGATCTCTTTTCCCTCATCGCCTCGCCCACCGATGAGCGCGTGCGTGCGCCTGCGGCCACCGATGCGCTGAGCCTGTGAGCATGCCGCGCCGCACGCTAAGTCTGATAGGCGCGCCGACGGACGTCGGGGCGGGTCAGCTCGGCGCTTCCATGGGACCGCAGGCGATGCGGGTGGCGGGGATTCAGGGAGCGCTCGAGGCGCGCGGGCTGCGCGTCCTCGATCAGGGCAACCTCGCCGGCCCGGCCAATCCGCGCCAGCCGGCGGTCGATGGCTACCGGCACCTGCCGGCGGTGCTGCAATGGAACCGCCTGGTGCACGCGGCGGTATATCAGGACCTGTGCGCCGAGCGCCTGCCGGTCCTGCTCGGCGGCGACCACTCGCTCGCCATCGGCTCGATCAGCGCCGTCGCCCGCCGCTGCGGCGAGACCGGCCGCAAGCTGCGGGTGCTGTGGCTCGATGCGCACGCGGATTTCAATACCGGCAGGCTCTCCCCGAGCGGCAACCTGCACGGCATGCCGCTCGCGTGCCTGTGCGGCTTCGGTCCGAAAGCGCTGCAGGAGTTCGCCGGCGCCGGGCCGGCGATTCATCCGCAGTGGCTGCGTCAGATCGGCGTGCGCAGCGTCGATGAGGGAGAAAGACGCTTCGTACACGGGCTCGGGGTCGAAGTATTCGACATGCGCTACATCGACGAGATGGGCATGCGGGCGACCATGGCGCAGGCGCTCGCCGGCCTCGACCGCGACACCCACCTGCACGTGAGCTTCGATGTTGATTTTCTGGACCCGGATATCGCCCCGGGTGTGGGCACGACGGTGCCGGGAGGGCCGACCTACCGCGAGGCGCAGCTGTGCATGGAGATGATCGCCGATACGCGCCTGGTCGGCTCGCTCGATGTGGTGGAGCTCAACCCCGCCCTCGATGTGCGCAACGGCACCGCGGTACTCGCGGTGAGCCTGCTCGAGTCCCTGTTCGGCAAGAGCACGCTGGTGCGGCGCGAGGTTGCGCGACCCGCGCTCGATCTGGTCGCAGCGCGCGGCAAAAGTCCGGCCGGCCGCAGGGCATGAGGGACGGCCCGGGTGCAAGCGGCCGCGGCGCTCGGGCCGGCTGATTTTTGTCTCGAATCTTGATTTTTATTGCAGATATGTGACCATGACTGCCGGGGAGGGTGCCATGAGCGCCGATTACAACGATTGTCCCGGCCGACTGGCGACACGGTGCGGCGGGTTGCGGTGCGCCGTCAGCGTATGGGTCATGTTCCATTGATGCCGGATCCGGCCATCGCGTGAGTTCAGCAGAAAATCTGTCCGCGGCGCGCCGAGGGGCGCATGCCGCCGGGTGGCTCCGCGGGTAAGGGCGCATGAGCACTCCTCAGGCGCTCGGCACTCTCAAGACCGCTCTCGAGCATGCGTCTCGTCTGCTCGAGAGGGAGCCTGAACTTGCGGCCGAGCAGGCCGTTGAAATCCTCAAGCACCACCCGCGCGAGCCCACGGCGCTGCTGTTGCTCGCCGCCTCTCGCCGCAAGTGCGGCGAGGCCGGCGCCGCTGTGTCGATGCTGCGGGAGCTGTGCGCGCAGCAGCCGCGCTGGGCGGCGGCGCAGCGGGAGCTCGGCGAGGCGCTCGCGGCGGCCGGGGAGAGCGAGGCGGCCGTGGAGGCGCTGCGCCGGGCGCTCGCTCTGCAACCGGACTCGCCGGCCGCGTGGCTCGCTCTGGCCGGGCTGTTGGGCGCTGCGCGCAACGCGCCGGAGGCCGATGCCGCTTATGCGCGGTACATCGAGACCGCCGGCACCGATCCGGAGCTGCGTCAGGCGGCGGCATGCCTCGGCGGCAATCGGATTCCGCAAGCCGAGCGGCTGCTGCGGGCGCGGCTCACGCAATATCCGAACGATGTGGCGGCGTTGCGCATGCTCGCGGAGGCGCAGGCACGGCTGCTCCGTTACCGGGACGCACGCCTGCTGCTCGAGCGCTGTCTCGAGCTCGCGCCGGGTTTCGATGCGGCCCGGCACAACTACGCCACCGTGCTCAACCGCGAGGGCAGGAGCGCCGCGGCGATGGCGCAGTGCGCGCAGCTGCTCGCAAAGGCGCCGGACGATCCCGGCTATCGGAGCCTGCACGCGGCCGTTTCGGCCAACCTCGGCAATTATGCGGATGCGATTACCTCATACGAGTCGGTGCTGGCGCGCTACCCGCAGCAGCCGAAGCTCTGGCTGAGTTACGGGCACGCCCTCAAGACCATCGGCAAGATGCCGGAGAGTATCGCGGCCTACCGGCGCGCGCTCGCCATGCAGCCGGGGCTCGGCGAGGCCTATTGGAGCCTGGCGAATCTCAAGACCTACCGATTCGCCGACGCCGAAGTGCTTGCCATGCGCCGGGCGCTCGGACGTACGGACCTCACCGAGGAGGACCGGCTGCATTTCGAGTTCGCGCTCGGCAAGGCGCTGGAGGACACGGGGTGTTACGCGGACTCGTTCGCCCACTACGCCGCGGGCAATGCGCTGCGCCGCAAGATGCACGCGTACGATGCGCAAGAGAATGCCCGCTTCGTGCGTCGCTCTCGGAGTCTGTTCACCAGGGAATTCTTCACCGCGCGCGCCGGCGCGGGCGCGCCGGCGCCCGATCCGATCTTCATCGTCGGGTTGCCGCGCTCGGGCTCGACTCTGATCGAGCAGATCCTCGCCAGCCACCCCTCGGTCGAAGGCACGATGGAGCTGCCCGAGCTGCCGAGGCTCGCCCGCGAGCTTGCCGGCGCCGCCGATGAGGATGAGGAGGGGGCATTTCTCAAGCGGCTCGCGGCGCTCGACGGCCGGGAGCTGTGCGCCCTGGGCGAGCGCTACCTCGCCGCGACCCGCCCCATGCGCAAGACCAGCGCGCCGTTCTTCATCGACAAGATGCCGAACAATCTGTTTTACATCGGCCTGATCCACCTCATCCTGCCGAACGCCGTGATCATCGACGCGCGCCGCCACCCGCTCGCCTGCTGCTTCTCCTGCTTCAAACAGCACTTCGCCCGCGGGCAATGGTTCAGCTACGGACTCGAGGACCTCGGGCGCTACTATCGCGACTACATCGAGCTCATGTCCCATTACGATGCCGTTCTGCCCGGCAGAGTGATCCGTGTGCATTACGAGCGGCTGATCGAGGACACCGAAGCAGAGGTCCGCCGCCTCCTCGGGCACTGCCGCCTGCCGTTTCACGCGGACTGCCTGCGGTTCTACGCGAACGAACGTGCGGTACGCACCGCCAGCTCCGAGCAGGTGCGCCAGCCGATATCCCGCGCCGCGATCGAGCAATGGCGCCATTACGAGCCATGGCTCGGGCCGCTCAAGCGCGCTCTGGGAGACGTATTGAGCGGATATCCGCCGGCGCGGGCCGGCCACGGACAGGACGGCCGCAGCGGATGTCAGGGGCCGGACGGGCCGATCCTGCCGTAGTTGCACAATCAATCATACGCAAGGGGAGACAACGATGACGCGCAGTCGACGTAGAAAGCTGAAATGTGACCGGGCGGGCCGGCAGCCGGCCGTGAGGCTTCGGGCCATCGTGCGCGCCGCCATGCCGCTGGCGGCCCTGACATTGGCCGTGCCCGCGGTCCGGGCGCAGTCGGCGGGCGGGGGCCTGCAGACGATCCTCATCACGGCGCAGAAGATCAGGCAGAACCTGCAGAACGTGCCGATCAGCGTCGAGGTGTTCAACCACCGCGCGTTGCGCCAGCTGAACATCACCAATCTGGACGACTACGTAAAGATGTCGCCGACCATATCGTTCGTGCGCAGCCAGGGCGAGGGCGGCAACGGCGAGCCGGGCACCTCCATCATCTACATCCGGGACGTGGTGAGCGGCGGCGACGGCAACCACTCGGGCTCCGAGCCGAGCGTCGCGGTGTACCTCGACCAGCAGCCGGTCACGACCATCACCGGCGTGGTGCCACTGCACCTGTACGACATCAACCGTATCGAGGTGCTGGAGGGCCCGCAGGGGACGCTGTTCGGCTCGAGTGCCGAGGCGGGCGCGGTGCGCATCATCACCAACAAGCCGGTGCCGGGGAAGTTCGCCGGCGGCTATGACCTGCAGGAAAACATCATCCAGAACGGCGGTCCCGGCCACGTCTTCCAAGGCTATCTCAATATCCCGCTGTGGCACGCCGCGGCCATCCGCCTCGTCGCCTGGGACGTGCAAGACGGCGGGTTCATCAGCAATGTGGCCGGCACCGACGCCAACGGCTGCATCTTCGACGGCGTACGCTCCTTCCCGAGCTGGGCGATCGAGACGAATCCCGGCTACTACAGCACCAGCAGCTACAAGGCCGGCAGCGGCCAGTGCGCTCCGGTGTCATCGGTCGGCAAGGGCGCCATCACCAATGCGCCGTGGCAGAAGAACAACTACAACACCGTCGACACCTACGGCGGCCGGATCGAGCTGCGCTTCGGTCTGAAGGATCCCTGGGGCGATCGCTGGACGTTCACGCCCACCTTCCAGGGCCAGTCGGTCACTACCCACGGATTCTTCGGCTACGACCCGGCGGTGGGCTACCTGAAGCTGGTGCATTTCGGGCCGGAGAACTCGCACGACACCTGGGATCAGACCGCGCTGACCATCCAGGGCAAGGTGCACAACTTCGACATCGTCTACACCGGCGGCTACCTGAAGCGCAACCAGCATTCAATCGCCGACTACAGCGACTATTCGGAGTTCTACGACAAGATGAACGGCTCCGGCGCGTACTACGACGGCAACTCGGGCACCCCGATCATGCCGCAGCAGTTCGTCATCGGCGCGGGCGACTTCGAGATGTGGAGTCAGGAGCTGCGCGTCACCACCCCGCTCGATGAGCCGGTGCACGCGACGGTCGGGGCGTTCCTCGGGCGCCAGATGCACAACATCTGGCAGCTCTACACCATCCCGGGGTTCGGCTGGACCAGCGTCTACGGCGGCAACCCCAACGGCCTCGGCTACACCCCGACGTCCAACCCGCTCACCGACGAGTCGGTTCCCGGGTTCCCGAACGCCATCTGGCTGACGGACCAGCAGCGCGTCGATCGGGACCGTGCGCTGTATGCGCAGGCCACCTGGGACATCAACCGGCAGTGGCACCTCACCGGGGGCTTGCGCTTTTACCATTACGACAACTCGCTGATCGGCTTCTACGGCTTCAATTCGAACTTCTCCGCGAGCGAGGGAACCGCGACCTGCTTCGAGCCGTCCATCGTCAAGTTCTCTCCCTGCACGGACCTCAACGCCTCGACCACCGGCAGCGGGCATGTCCCGAGAGTCAACCTGACCTATCAGATCACCCCGACGAAGATGGTCTATGCGACTTACTCCAAGGGCTACCGCCCGGGGGGCGTCAATCGCATCGCGGAGGCGGTAAGTCCGGGCCAGAAGCCGAATCCCGAGCCCTACCATGCGGACTTCCTGACCAACTACGAGGTCGGCTGGAAGACGCAGTGGTTCCACAACTCGGTGCGCTGGGACGGCGCATTCTTCTGGGAGGAGTGGAAGAACTTCCAGTTTTCCTTCCTGGGACCGAACAGCGTCACGATCATCGCCAACGGCGGCAATGCGCGCATCAGGGGCGTGGAGAACGATGTGGAATGGGTGCCGACGCGCAATCTCTTTCTGAGCGCGAATTTCTCGTTCACGGACCCCGTGCTGACCTCGAATTACTACGGCTGCATCCCCGGGACGCCGCAGTGCACGCCCCTGCCGCCGGTGCAGGTGCCGGCGGGAACCAACCTGCCGGTCGCGCCGAAGTTCAAGGGCAACATAGTGGCCCGGTACACCCTGCCGCTGATCGGCGCATGGAAGCCCTACGTTCAGCTCGCGGGTATGTATCAGGACGAGACCTCCTCGGCGCTGCTGCTGACGCAGAACAAGGTCTTCGGCAATCTGCCGGCTTATGCGCTGTTCAATCTGAAGATCGGCGCGAATGCCGGCAACGGCATGCATGTGGATCTGTTCATCTCGAACCTCATGAACCGCAATGCGGAATACTCGCGCTTCACGGAGAGCAACCCGAGTACCGACAGCCAGATCTATATCGTGCCCGCGCAGCCGCGCACCTTCGGGGTGGAGTTCGGCCAGGACTTCTAGGCCGATCGGCTGCAGGGGCTCAAGGGGGTACGAGCGAGTCCGCCGCCGCTTCTCCCGTCCGGCTTGCCGGCACTTTCGCCGTGCCGGCCGCGCACGCGGCGGGTGCCGGCTGCCGCCGGCCGGGCGGGGGGCGCAATTGCCCGGTGCCGGTCCGGGAGCGCGGGCGGCTCAGTGGCGGCAGTGCCGGGCCACCAGACTCTCGGCGAGCTCCTGGTGCCCGGAGCGTGGCGCGGGCTGCAAGTCGCTCGCCACGGCGAGGTCGGCCAGGCCCGCCAGGTCGAGCGCGCCGCTTTCGATGCGCCGGCCGAGCTCGCCGTTCCAGCCCTGGTAGCGCTCTTCCTTCAGCCGCGCCAGCTTGCGCTCGGTGACGATGTCGGCCGCGGCAAGCAGCGCGCGCGCCAGGGTGTCTATGCCGCCGATGTGTGCCAGGTACAGATCGAGCGGGTCCACCGACTGGCGGCGCAGCTTTGCATCGAAGTTGAAGCCGCCGCTGTTGAAGCCGCCGTGCTCGATCAATGAGAGGAAAGCGGGGACCAGCTCCTGCGCGTTGTTTGGGAACTGATCGGTGTCCCAGCCGTTGCGCGGATCGCCGCGGTTGATATCGATGGAGCCGAAGATGCCGTAGGCGAGGGCGGCCGCGACCTCGTGCTCGAAGTCGAGGCCGGCCAAGGTTGCATGGTTGACCTCTATGTTGACCTTGACGTCCTGTGCCAGCCCGTAGCGCTGCAGGAACGCGTAGACGGCGGCCACGTCGCGGTCGTACTGGTGCTTGGTCGGCTCGAACGGTTTGGGCTCGACGAGGATGGTGCCTTTGAAGCCGATGCGGTGCTTGTGCTCGACGACCAGGGATAGGAACCGTCCGTAGTGATCGAGCTCGCGCTTCAGGTCGGTGTTGAGCAGCGAGTCATAGCCTTCGCGCCCGCCCCAGAGCACGTAGTTTTCTCCTCCGAGCCGATGGGTGGCTTCCAGACAGCAGCGGACCTGCGCAGCCGCCCAGGCGAACACCTCCGGATCGGCGCTGGTCGGCCCACCGCCGGCATAGCGCGGGTGACTGAACAGGTTCGCGGTGCCCCACAGGAGCTTCATTCCCGTGGCGGCCATCTTCTCGTGCATCCGTTCTTCGAGCATTTTCAAGTTGCGGTCGTGCTCCTTGAGGGTCGCGGCGGTGGCCATTACATCGATGTCGTGGAACGTGAAATAGGGAACGCCGAGGCGCGAGAGGAAGTCGAACGCAGCCTCCAGCTTCTGCTCCGCCATGGCCTGGGTGATCGTGGCGCCGAGCCACGGTCGCGGCAGGGTGCCGGTGCCGAAGATGTCCTGTCCCGGCCAGTTGAACGAGTGCCAGTAGCACACGGCGCAGCGTAGCCACTGCTGCATGGGTTTGCCGAGCACTTCGCGGTTCTTGTCGTAGACGCGGAAGGCGTACTCGTTCGAGGTCTGCGGACCCTCGAAGCGGACTGGATCGATAGTGGAGAATAGACTCATGCGGAAAACTCCAGGAAAGCGGTCTTCAGATCCCGATACAAGCGTTGAAAGATTCGGCGGCGGCTGGCGAGGAGGGAGGACAGCGCAGCGTCGGGCTGTACGGTGCACTGCACGGGCGGGGCGGGGCACACCGCCGCCTCGGTCTCGCCGGCGGCGAGGCGTGCAAGCCGCGCCGCCCCCAAGGCGGCTCCGACCTCGCCCCCTGAGCGGTAAGTCAATGGGCGGCGCAGCGCGGCAGCAATGAGGCGCCCCCAGTAAGGCAGGCGCGCACCACCGCCGGTGACGCTGATTTCCCCTACCGGGTCGCCTTTGTCGATCAGCACATCGAGACCGTCCGCGAATGCCAGGGCGACCCCTTCGAGTACTGCCCCGGCAAGCTCCGCGGCGCTGGAGTCCGGACGCAGCCCGAAGAACACCCCGCGCGCGTGCGGGTCATTGTGGGGCGTGCGCTCTCCGGTCAGGTACGGCAGAAAAAGCGGCGAGTGACGATGCAGGCCGTGCGCCTGCGCACGCGCCACCAGGCCCGTGAGGTCATCGGCGCCGACCACCTGCGCAATCCAGTCGAGCGTGCTCGCCGCGCTCAGCATCACCGACATCTGGTGCCAGCGCTGCGGCAGGCAGTGGCAGAATGCGTGCGCGGCCCCTTCCGGATTCGGCCGGAATCGCTCCGTGACCACGAACAGCACGCCGGAGGTGCCGAGCGACAGAAACGCCTGGCCCGGCCTTACCACGCCCAGGCCGACCGCGCTGGCGGCGTTGTCGCCGCCGCCGCCGGCGACGAGGGCGCGCGGCAGGCCGAGAGCCTCGGCGGCGTCGGCGGTCAATGTTCCGGAGGGGCTCGATCCCTCGACCAGCCGCGGCATGTGCGCGCGGGTGAGATCGGTCGCGGCGAGCATCGCATCGGACCATTCCCGCCGGCCCACATCCAGCCAGCCCGTGCCGGCTGCATCGGACATATCGCTCACCTTCTCGCCGGTGAGGCGCAGCCGGACATAGTCCTTCGGCAGCAGCACATGGGCGGTGCGGCGGAAGATCTCAGGCTCGTGGCGGGCCACCCACAGCAGCTTCGGGGCGGTGAACCCCGGCATCATGATGTTGCCGGTGATCGCGCGCGAGGCAGGCTCCCGCCGCTCGAGTTCCAGACACTCCTGTGCGGAGCGGCCGTCGTTCCACAGAATGGCCGGGCGCAGCGGCCGATCCTGTGCATCGAGCAAAGTCGCCCCGTGCATCTGACCCGACAATCCGACGGCGCGTACGCCGGCACGGGCGCCCGCGGGCAGCGCCGCAACGGCGCGCAGCGCCGCCTGCCACCAAGCCTCAGGGTCTTGCTCCGAGAACCCGGGTGAAGGACGGCTCACCTCGAGCGAAGAGGCGGCCTGGGCGAGGACGGCGCCCTGCGCATCGAGCAGCACCGCCTTGACGCTGGAGGTACCGATGTCTATGCCGAGGTACAGGTGCGTCTCTCCCATCAGACCGTGAACTGCCGGCATGGTAGCGGTATCATGCCAACGATGTCAACAACATTCGGCGGATCCGCTGCGCCTGCATGCGCGGCCAGGCGGCGCTTGCATCGCCGGCGGCAGGCCGGGCCGCGAACGCATGCATCCGGGCGTCTGCCAACGGCAGATGAGCGGCCGTGCGGGGCAGCTCATCCACGATCTCACGCCGGCACGGGGAGCGGGCGGCGCAGGCGACGTGGGCACCGATGCGGGCGCACCTCTGTGCAGCGGGCCTTACCGTTCGCCTCCGGAGTCCCCTCAACGCCGGCGGTCGTGCGCTTACGCGCAGGGTCGCAGGGGCGGCCACTGCGCCGTCCGTGGCGCGCCGGGACGCTGGCCAAATCCGGCTGATACCGGTACCATGCCGGCGCGTTCGATCCACGAGCAATGCAGGTCCCGCTGCCGCGGGGCCAGGAGAGCGTAATGCGTACGATGTTGATTGCCATCATCGGTCTAATGCTGGCCGGGACGGCTGCGGCGCGTCAGCCGGCGGCGCCCGCGCAACGGCCGTTCCGTAATTTCAGCGTGGCGGTCTACATCCCGGTGACCTCCACCCGGGAGCTGGCCAACCCGCGCACGCTCCGCCGGCAGTTCCGGCGCATCTGGAGCCAGGTGCATTTCAACAAGGTCTACCTCGAGGTGTACCGCGATCAAGTGTTCGCCGACCCGGCGACGCTCGCGCGGATCAGCGCGTTTTTCCGGCGGCACGGCATCACGGTCGACGGCGGCATCACGCTGTTCGCGGGCCGCAACAAGTACGACCAGTACAACTCCTTCGACTTCGAGAATCCGCGCGATGTGGCCACATGCGAGCGTGCCGTACGCATGGCTGCGCGCCATTTCAATACCATCATTCTCGATGACTTCACGTTCTTCAACACGCGCAGCAACGCCGACATCAGGGCGAAGGGTGCGCTCAGCTGGAGCCGATACCGCCTGCGCAAGATGCGCTGGGTCGCCAAGCATCTGATCATCGGCGCGGCCCGCAAGGTCAACCCGCACGTCAGGGTGATCATCAAGTATCCGAACTGGTACGAGCACTTCCAGGGCCTGGGCTTCGGTCTCGACCGGGAAGCGAAGATGTTCAGCGGCATCTACACCGGGGACGAGACGCGCGATCCGGTGCACACCGCGCAGATGCTGCAGCAGTACCAGAGCTATCTGATCTACCGCTACTATCACAACATCCGTCCGCGCGGCGACAGGGGCGGCTGGGTCGATACCTTCGGGGATCGCTACGTCGATCGGTACGCCGAGCAGCTCTGGGACACACTGTTTGCCAAGGCGCCGGAAATCACGTTGTTCAGCTGGCCGCAGCTCGCCGCTGCCGAGCCGGTCACGCCGGGCGATCGGCGCGCCTGGGCGGACGATCGCACCAGCTTCGATTGGCATGCGATGGTGCGCTCGTTCAAGGCGCCGCCCGGATCGGAGGCGGTGCCGGGCTGGGCACGGGTCGCCGGCTATGCGCTCGGCCAGGTCGATCAGTTCCTCGGCAAGCTCGGCAGGCCCATCGGCATCGCGAGCTACAAGCCGTTCCGCTCGAGTGGGGAGGATTTCCTGCAGAGCTATCTCGGCAACATCGGTATTCCGATCAATCTGGTGCCCCGCTTCCCGGCGCATGCGCCGGTAGTGCTGCTCACCCAGGAGGCCGACGCCGACCCGAACTTGGTTGAGGAAATAAAGTCCCGGCTCCGGGCAGGCGCGGACGTGATCATCACCTCGGGATTGCTGCACGCGCTCGAGCGAGCGCACAGAGGCATCAGGCAGGTCGCCGAGATCACCTACACGGGATCGCCCATCGCGGTGCGGCACTACCTCGGCAGCATTGACGGCGGCAGCACCGCGGGCCTGAATGTGCCGGATGAGCGCGCCCGGCGCGTCATCTTTCCGGAAATCCGCTTCTACACCAACGATACGTGGCCGGTCATTCAGGGAGAGGCGGCGGCCCACGGCGTGCCGGTGCTGCTCATGACGGGCTATTCGCGCGGCGAGCTGTACGTGCTCAATGTACCGAGCAACATGGGTGATTTCTACCGGCTGCCCGAGCCGGTGCTCAATACGCTGCGCGGCTATCTGCTCGCGCGCTTCCCGGTGCGCATCAATGCGCCGGCGCACGTGGCCCTGTTCGCCTACAACAACAATACATTCATTGTCGAGTCCTACCGGCCGCGGCCGGTCACGGTACGCATCTTCGTGCGCCGTGGCGCGCGCGAGCTCGTCGATCTACGCTCCGGGACCGCGGTGCTGCCGGCACCGATCGTCACGCCGAGCCCGCTGCCGAGCGAACAGCGCGAGAGCAGCTTCGTGGTGAGGCTCGCGCCGCATTCCTATCGGGCGTTCGCGGTTCGGTTCTGAGGCGATCGGGGCAGGCCGATCGCCCGCTGCTGTCCGGACGAGGCCGCTCGCCGAGGGGAGATTGAATTGATTTCGATTGCAGGCGCAGAGTATGCGCTTCAGGTGCTGCCGGAGGTGGGGGGTGCGATCGCCGCCCTGCGCTTCCAGGGGAGCGACATATTGCGGCCGGCGCCCTCTGCGGCCGATGAGCCGTTCGAGACCGCCGCCTTCCCGCTGGTGCCGTTCGCCAACCGCATCGCCAGGGGCGCATTCCGTTTCGGCGGCACGCAGGTGAGGCTCGAGCCAAACGCTCCCGGACAGGCTCATCCCTTGCACGGCCACGGCTGGCGCGTACCCTGGCGGGTGGAATCGGCGCAAGCGGAGCGCCTCGCCATGACCTTCGAGCATCCGGCCGGCGAGTGGCCCTGGCACTATGTCGCACACCAGCTCCTGTCGCTCGATGAGCAGGGACTCGAGGTCGCGCTGTCGATCGAGAACCGCTCGGACCGGCCGATGCCGGTCGGTTTCGGCTGGCATCCGTACTTCCTGCGCTCACCGGGCCTTCGGCTGCGCACCCGGGTCGAGGGTGTCTGGCTTACCGATGAGCAATGCCTGCCGAGGCGTCGCGCGCCGGCTGCGCAGTTCGGGGACTGGCGCCGGGGCGAGCGGCTGCCCGCCGGCGCCGGGATCGATCACTGTTATTGCGGCTGGAATGGGGAGGCGCGGATCGAGTGGCCGGAGCGGATGCTGTGCCTGACACTCACCGCGAGCGAGCCGTTGCGCTGGCTGCACCTGTATGCGCCGCCCGGACAGCGTTACTTCTGCGTCGAGCCGGTGAGTCACATGCCCGATGCCGTGAATCGCGCCGAGCCGGCGGCAGTCACGGGACACAGGACGCTGGCGCCGGGCGCGCGGCTGGCCGCGGCGGTCAGGCTGAGAGCGGCGCCGCTCCCCTGAGGAGCGCTGCGCGGCACCCTTGCAACCCGATACGGCGGCACCCGCCGCAGCGCTCAAGAGCGGCACGATCCTGCGGTGCGCAAT
>JAJZVF010000040.1:14815-18140 GCA_021845825.1 Pseudomonadota bacterium
GAGGACGGTAGCGCTACCAGGTTGGTCCCCGCCCCTGTCCGAACGGCCTCGTGGATGATGTCTTCGCGGCGAAGCCGCATTGAGCGAATGCAACACCGTGTCGTTGAGCGGGCGAGAGGCGGCGGGCGCGGCGGAAAATGCCCCTCCATGTCAGCGTTGTCATCAGCACGGGAAATATCGTGGTTTATTTGTGACATCCGGCGGGGAACCGAGACCGGTGCAACGGTCTTGCCATGCGGACCGCTCGGTTAATAGTTGGAAAGTACCGCAGGCTGCCGGCACTGGCGCCATCGATGGAGCTGGCGAATGCGCCGTGGCCCGAGGGATACGGGCCACGGGACTCCCGCCGATGACCCCCTCGCAGCCCGATCCGGCACGCGGCCGCACACTACGCGGCGCGAGGCGCGGATCCGGCCTCGAGAGCAGCGTCGAGAGCGGCCACCTGAGCAGAATTCCGCCCCCAGTTGACACTTGGCTTGGTGCGAGAGCATACTCCGCCCGAAATTAGGTAGCGCTACCAACGCTCGCCGGAGCGGATGCAGAGCGTGAGACCTAGGAGGAGAACGGGGCGATTCCAAGCAATTCTCGATACAGCGCCGTGTGATGGGCGTTTGTGTTGTTTAATCGCAACAACTGGCCAAGTGTGTTTTTGAGGGGGTCTCAATGAGCCGAAAGACATCGCGTCATGCGTTCAAAAATGCGTCGAAGAAAGACGCGCGCACTCGAGCGGGAGATCGTATAGCTTGCTTGAAGCTCGGCCTCTCGGGACTGGCGGTGGGCTCGATCGCCATGGCCGTGAGCGGCCTGCTTCATGCCCAGGATGCCCCGACCCGGACGAGTGCGAGCGGACCGAAAGGCGCCAGCAGGGCGGCTCAACCCGGCTCGCGCCTTAGGCGCCGGGGCCATCGGGCGATGCCGATGGCATCGAGCGGCATACTCCCGGCGGGCGGCGCCGGGTTGATCGCGCAGGCGAGCGCAAGCGCTGCGGGCAACGGCTCGGACAACATCACCATCCCCACCTCAAACTCGAAGTCGGCCACGCTCAAGGAGATCGTCGTCACGGGCATCCGCGGGTCCCTGATGCGCTCCTTGCAGATCAAGAAAGAGTCGATCGGCGTCGTGGATGCGATCTCCGCCGAAAGCATCGGCCACTTTCCCGACGCCAGCCTGGGGCAGGCACTGCAGCGCGTCCCGGGCATCACGGTCAACCGCAGCGCCGTCTCCGGCACCGGCGGTGCGCCGATCTCGACCGGTAACGCTTCCAGCATTACGATCAACGGCTTCGGCGGGGACTTCGTGGACACCCTGGTCGACGGGCGGCAGATGGCCTCCGCGGCGCAGAACAGCCGCCAGTTCGATTATGCGTCGATGGGAGCCGATTTCATCAACGAGGTGGTGGTGCACAAGACGCCGGACTTCGCGCTCTCGGGCGGGGACATCGGCGGCACGGTCAACATCAAGCTGCCGACACCCTTCGAGAACCCCGGCCTGCATCTGCGCGGCCTGTTCTCCGAGACGGACTCCTCGAACGACGGGCAGTTCAGCCCGGAATTCGGCGCGCTGTTCAGCGACACCTTCGATCACAACAAGTTCGGCATCCTGGTCGACGGCGAGTACGACAACCAGTGGAGCGACGAGCACCACCTGTCCATGGCCGGCTGGGAGGGAACGTACCTCAACTCCTGCCAGATGGCCGGCGGACCGACCTGTGTGGGCGCCAACGGCCAGCCCCTCAGCTATGCCCAGACCGCCAACGATCTGAACAAGAGTACGACCCCGGTCAATACCAAGCCGAGCTGGTTCATCCAGGACTATGCGCTCTATAACGACCGGACCGACGAGCGGCGCAAGACCGGGCGGGTGGTGCTGCAGTGGCACCCGAGCGATGCGGTGATGGTCACCTTGAACGACGACTACTCCGATGATCGGCTGATCTCGTACCGCTCGGAGTACAGCCAGTGGTTCAACTCCGGCGCACTGTACAACGTGAAGACGGACCCGAACGGCACGATCACCAGCTTCAACTACCTCGACCAGCCCACCGATTTCGACGCCGACATCGACGGCAGCTATCTCAAGAACAACCTGATCGGCGGCAACGTCCTGTGGAACGTGAACGATAACTGGACGGTCGATCTGGATCTGGATCAGTCGGCCTCGTATCTGAACCCGGGCCACCAGGTGAGCAATTTCGACTCCGACGTGGGCTACGGGCCCTCGAGCACGGGACCGGCCGCGCTCGGCTATCCGAACGCCTGGTCCGGAACCGGTGTCGTCGTGCCCGGAGGCAACAACCTTCCCTACCTCGCCACCTGGGGGCCGAACAACAACCAGGCGAACGTGCTCGGCCTGAATCCGCTCATTCTCGGCTCGCACGTGTTTCCCATCCAGTACGTCGCCGAGGATGACTTCATCAACGAGGGCCAGTTCAGTGCCGTGTGGCACGAGCACCGCACCAAGGTGCACTTCGGCATGCAGTTCACCAACAATCACATGCACAGCTGGGAGTACGACGACTTCTACAACAACGGCTGGCAGATCTTCTCCGGCTACGGCTCCCCGTCCGGCAATACGGGCGGCGTCGCCCTGCCGGCCTCGCTCTTCAAGGGTGGCATCAGTACCGCGAGCTTCATTCCCGGTTGGGGCGACAACGGCCTGCAGCCGCAGAGCATCCTTGAATACAACCCGTACGCAGTCTACAAGTACCTGGTCAGTCTGCCGCTCAATACGCCTGGGGTGAACGCCGGGGCGATCAGCGCCGGCTTCCCGCCTTACACCGGCGGCTCGATCCCGGTGCCGTACAACCCCACCCTGTTCGCGGAGATACAGGAGAAAACGTACGCGCCGTACTTCACGATCGCGCACGCCTTCCGGGTGGCCGGGAGGACTCTCGACGCCCGCTTCGGCCTGCGCTACGAGAAGGTCGACCAGACGACCAATGCGTTTCTCGCCCCGCTGGCGAACCTGACGATATCCCCCAGCGACCACACCAATGAAGTAGCCACGTACTCCACACTGTCGCCGACGTCGACCTCGTTCTCGTACGATTATTTCCTCCCGAGCATCGACCTGAACTACATGGTCACGCGCGACGTGAAGGTGAGGTTCGATGCCTCGCGGACGATGACGAAGCCGCCGATACCCTACATCACTCCGTCCACGACCATCACGGGCACGAGAGTGGGCTCGCTCACCGCCAAGGTCAACAACCCGGGCCTGCTGCCTTACCTGTCCAACAACTTCAATCTGGGGGTGGAGTGGTATTACAGCCCGGGCAGCTATGCGGCCGTGGACGGGTACTTCAAGCACGTCAGCCAGTTCCCGG
>JAJZVF010000041.1 GCA_021845825.1 Pseudomonadota bacterium
CCATCACGATCGCGATGCCCCATGCGCCAATAGTGAGCGATGTGCAGATTCATATGGCTCACGCGTTTGTTCACCGGCCGTCGCACAGCCTCTTGACCAATGACGGAAAGTCACGGGTCATGGCGGCTACGCCGATGGCATCCTGCAGGGCGGACGATATGCGGCATATTCGGAGTTATGCGTAGAGTCCGCCCTTTAGGTTTTGACCCAGAGCCAACGAGTGTGTGTATCTTTCACGTGACCGTTGTCTCTCCCAGGCGATACGCTTGACCCTGGACCATGATCCAAGGCGTAGGCTGCGCATTGGGACATTCACTGGGAGTACACCATGACATCCCTCGGCATTGGAACGCTCGCCAAGCGGGCGGGTGTGCGCATCGACACTGTGCGCTATTACGAGAGAAGCGGCCTGCTGGTTCCCGAGAGTCGGCTCGAATCCGGCTACCGCCGCTACAGCGAAGCCGAGCTGACGCCGCTGCGCTTCATTCGGCGCGCGCAGGTGCTAGGCTTCTCCCTCAAGGAGATCGGCGAGCTGCTGGCGCTCTCCAAGGCGCGCAACGTTGCGCGAGTCAAGCACGCCGCCGAGTTGAAACTCGCCGACGTCGAGAAGCGTATCGCCTCCCTGGTGCGGATGCGGGACGCTCTTTCCACTTTGGTCAACACCTGCTCCGGGCACGGCGACCCCGCCGACTGCCCGATCCTCAAAGCACTGGGAGGCGAGGACTGGAATGAACACTGATCACACACACTCGCATGAGACGGAGTCTGCGCAACACCGGCCTGAGCCAAGCGGCCCGATGGACGAGACGCTCGCAGGGGTACCGAAGGACCCCGTCTGTGGTATGACGGTCTCACCCGGCTCGGCTCATCGAATGGAGTACGGCGGACTCACCTATCTCTTTTGCTCGAGCGGCTGCCGGGAGAAGTTTCGGGCACACCCCGATCAGTACGTGCCAGGGCACCGCGAAACAGTGGCTGCTCGTTCCGCGCCCTCTGCGGAATCCGCCGGAAAGCCCACTGCACACGCGCGCGAAACGCACCCGGATGACGCTGCTGGTTCGTGTGCCGTGCTCGCGCCACCGGCAGACACGGTCTACACCTGCCCCATGCACCCGGAGATCCGCCGCAGCGAACCCGGCAGTTGTCCGATTTGCGGCATGGCGCTCGAGCCCGTACAGCCGGCCGCCCAAGCCGAGTCGAGCCCGGAGCTGCGCGACATGACGCGGCGCTTCTGGGTGGGCGCCGCCCTCGCCGTCCCGCTGCTGTTTCTCGACATGGGCGCGCACTTCCGGGCGCTGAATCTGCATCACTACGTGTCGCCGCTCGCGTCAGAGTGGATTCAATTCGTGCTCGGGACACCGGTGGTACTGTGGGCCGGCTGGCCGTTGCTTCAGCGCGGCTGGGACTCGGTACGCCGCCGCTCGCTCAACATGTTCAGCCTCATCGGGCTCGGTGTCAGCGCGTCCTATCTCTACAGCCTCGTCGCGATGTTTATCCCGGGCGCATTTCCGGCAGCCTTGCGCGGCGTGGGCGGCCTCATCCCGGTGTATTTCGAGGCAGCCGCTGTCATCACGGTACTCGTGCTGCTCGGACAGGTGCTCGAGCTTCGGGCACGTGCGGCGACCGGCGGGGCGATCCGCGCACTCCTTAATCTCGCCCCCAAGACTGCGCGACGCATCCGCGCCGACGGGAACGATGAAGAAGTCCCTCTCGAGACAGTCCAGCTCGGAGACCGGCTGCGCGTGCGCCCGGGCGAAGCGGTTCCGGTCGACGGCTCGGTGATCGAAGGTGCGAGCGCGGTCGATGAATCCATGGTGACCGGCGAGTCCATCCCCGTCGCGAAGGAGCCAAGTGCGAAGGTCATCGGCGGCACCATCAACGGTACGGGCGCGCTCGTCATGCGGGCCGAGCACGTCGGATCGGACACCACGCTCGCGCGCATCGTACGGATGGTCGCCGAAGCGCAGCGCAGCCGCGCACCGATCCAGCGGCTCGCCGATCTGGTCTCGAGCTGGTTCGCCCCTGCCGTGATCGTCGCTGCCGTCGCGGCGTTCGTCATCTGGATGCTGATCGGTCCGCCGCCGCAGCTCGCCTACGCTCTCGTGGCAGCCGTCTCAGTGCTCATCATCGCCTGTCCCTGTGCGCTCGGACTGGCGACGCCGATGTCGATCATGGTCGGAGTCGGCAAAGGCGCGACGGCGGGCGTCCTGATCAAGAATGCCGAAGCGCTCGAGCGCTTCGAGAAGATCGACACGCTCGTAGTGGACAAGACCGGGACCCTGACTGAAGGCAAACCGCGGGTGACGGCCGTGCTGCCCGTTTCGGACTTCGATGAGGCGACCCTGCTGTCTCTTGCCGCGAGCCTCGAACGCTCGAGCGAGCATCCGCTTGCGGCGGCCATCGTCACCGCGGCACACGAGGGGCATTTGATCCTCGAAAAGGTCGCGGACTTCCGTTCCGTGACCGGGAAGGGGGTGACCGGCACGGTGGCCGGTCGCTCGGTGGCCGTGGGCAATGCCGCTCTCCTGCAACAGCTTGAGATCCCGACGGTCGAGCTCGAGCCGCGGGCAGAAAACCTGCGCCATGAAGGGGCCACATCGATGTTCGTGGCGATCGACGGACGCGCTGCCGGAATCATTGCCGTCGCCGACCCGATCAAAGCCAGCACGGCCGCGGCCCTCGAGAGCCTCAGGAATGACGGCATTCGTATCGTGATGGTCACAGGCGATCATCGGGCTACCGCAGAGGCAGTTGCGCGCAAGCTCGGTATTACTGACATCGAGGCGGAGGTGCTACCCGACCACAAGAACGCCATCGTGCGCCGTCTGCGCAGCGAGGGACGCATCGTGGCGATGGCGGGCGATGGTGTAAACGATGCCCCGGCGCTCGCTGAGGCGGAGGTCGGAATCGCCATGGGCACCGGGACCGATGTCGCAATGCAGAGCGCGGGGGTGACGCTCGTCAAGGGCGATCTTGCCGGCATTGTGCGCGCCCGCGCGTTGAGCCGCGCGACCATGCGCAACATCCGTGAAAATCTCTTCCTCGCCTTTATCTACAACTCGGTCGGCATTCCGATCGCCGCTGGGGCGCTTTATCCCGTGTTCGGCCTGCTGCTGAGCCCGATGATCGCCGCGGCAGCGATGAGCCTGAGCTCGGTCTCGGTAATAGGTAACGCGCTTCGATTGCGATTCGTTCGCCTCTAACGTCTGAACTGATGGTCGTGCTCGCCAATTCGGATCGCGTCACAGTTTGATTCGAAGAGAGACACGAAGAATGATTGAGATCATGAAGGAGAGCGCCGGAGTATCCTCGGAATCCGCGCTACCTGAACACTGGCAGCCCCGACTATGATCAGCTGCTCGTTCCGAAGCTTGCGGAGCCGTCGCAACAGTTCGAGGGAATGTGCGCCCTGTTCTACATAGATCTGGATTTGGGAGGATGCCTGTCTGGATGGGCTCATTGAAGACGAAGTGGGCAGTGGGCGGGGTACGCTGAGTCGGGCCGGTTTGGCGTTTCTGGCGGGAACAACATCGGCGGTGTTGCGGGACTCACCGCACCGCGACAGCCCGTTCGGCGAGACGGAGGGATAGCTCGCCAGCCTTCTCCCGCTGCGGGCCGGTGAGTCGGCGCGGCGTCCGCAGGAGCTTCACCGCCCCGGCATCGACCCCGCCGATGCCGGGGCGGTGGTCTCGAGGAGACGGAGACAGGCGGCCCTCTCTGCGGCCATGAGTCCATAGCCGCACGCGAGGCGCCGAAGTCACCCCGCGGTGGCTCGCAGTGCGTCGGATACCGCAGCCGCCTCACGTTCTGTGAGCACGCTCATCGCCTGAGGTCCTGTTCAACCTTGGCCTCGTCCTGGGCGTCTGGGCGTTCCCGCTCGGTCCCGCTGGGCGACTCACCGCGCGCCATGCGCCCGCGCTCATCCTCGACGACGCTCGCCAAGTCGATGCCCTCTGCGGCGATGCCCTGCTTGGTCGCCTCGCGCGCCGTGCGCGTCCGAAACTTCGACGACCCTTGGGTGCTCATTCGGCCTGACCACTTGGCTGCGGCGATTCGCAGCGCACCTTCCGACCGATAGAGCGCCAGCCCATGCACTGTGACAAGCGAGCCCCGCCGGGGCACGCGCGGAACAGTCGAAGTGCTTCAGGTCTCGTTGGGTGTCGGGGCGTAGCCCTGACCAAGGTGGGTCGGGGCGAATGGAGCGGTAGCGGAGTGTGGCCACCGACCCCTTACCTTGTAGGCTTCGGTGGCCAAATTGAATTTGACGCGACGCAACACCGCTGCAATAAGAACGCGACGTGATGTTGCTATAGATGTGCGATTGCGGACGAGTACGAGGTGTGTAGGATGGAGGTGACGGAGATATCACGACCTTATGCCGACCACTGACACACCGCCAACTAACGCACAGGTGGACAGACCCTGGCGCCGCCGTTCAGACCTCTGGTCCCGCGAGTCGCAGATCCACCAGCTCGCCGACGCGGGATGGTCCGCGGCGCAAATCCGGAAGCTCCTCGGTCTACGGGTTTCTGAGGCACGCCTGCGTCAGTTCCTCCGCGGGGGCCGCGTCGCTGCGGCCCCCGCGCCCGCGGCCACAGCCTTGGGTGATGTCCTACAGGCATGGCGGCGGACCGGTCGCGACGCGCCGACGACCCCGAGGGAGTTCGGCGCCGCATGGCTCGCCGCCCTTCCCCCTGCCGTCCGCCGACAAATCAGCGGGGCGAGCCATGCGGATCTCGCCCGCCTCGCGCGGATGCTTTTTGAAGCCTACCCTGCGCTATCGGCGAGCGAGTGGCGCTCGGTGCTCGCCCCCCGCAGCCCTGCGCGCGGGCCGCGAAGCCGCGCGGGCAAAGAGTTCACTGTACGGGCCGCGCCCGCAGCACCGCAGGAGGCGCCCGCCGTCACACCGCCTGCCCGGGCGGCATCCGAGGTGGCCGGTCCGTCCACTAGTAACCCGATCACTCAGGCGCTGGATGAGGCCGAAGCGCGACAGCCCGACATCTCCCGATTTTTTGAACGTAAGGAGTGAGATATGAGTAGTGTCAACATGTCGGAGCAGACCGCCCGCGGCAAGACCTATGTCACCGCCATGACCGTGGGTTCAGCCGCCAAGACGACCCTCGCGCGGCACGTCCTCCTGCCTCACACGCGGGGCGCGCGGATCATCTCCGTTGAGAGCGCGACCCCAGATGAGCAAGCGACTGACCTGTACCAGCGCGGTCAGGATCAAGTGCGTGAGATGTTGCGGTTTGAACTGTTTGCGCGCGCGGCAGATGACAAGATCATCGACTGCGGTGTGACCGATTCCGAGATGGCAGCGGAGCTGCTGACCGAGGTCGCTACTCTCGGGCGCGCGCAACATATCACCGTCGTGTTGCCTGTGCTCATCGATCCGAAGGGACTGCGCGGGCTCGAACATTTCGGTGGCCTCTTGCCGGCGCCGATGCGCAAGGTGGCTGTGTTGACGCGGGTGCGAGACGCCGCGACCGCGCAGAAGTTCTTGATCGGCAAGGTGGGCGCGGCAGTCACGCGATACTGCTGCGAGCATGGCATCGCACTGTGTCCGATCCCATTCTTGCATTCCGACCTGCTGGACTCCGATGCCGCCGTCCATGCCGTCGCGCTCCGGGGCCGCACACTCGAGGCCGTGGCCGCGCTGGACTTGGATGCGTTGTCCAGCCAGACCGCGCCTGACCGAGAGCACGCTGCGCAGTTTGGTCTGCTCATCGGCGCGGCGGCGATGGCCCCGGCAGCGATCGAGAACGCCCGCGCGATTTATCAGTGGATAGTGGAACAGGAGTAACGAACATGGGAGAGCAGACATTAGAGGTCACCATAGCCGGTCTCCGCGCGGACGTGCGACGAATCGCCACAGATTCTTGGGAGGTCGGGAAGGCGGCGGCGGAAGTCATCCGCCGTGATGCGGTTGCCGCGATCCAGCGGGAAGCCGCAGTCCGTATGGACCGCATCGAGGAGGCCGGGTCGCGTCACGCAGTCACGCGCGCGAGCGCGATCATCATGACATCGGCCGTCGTGCTCGCCGCGAGCGCCGCCGTCGCGGCGGTCGAGTGGACGCGCTGGCACTATGTGGGTAGTGTCAGCCTCCTCGCAGGGCTGGTCGGCGCATCGGCCAGCGTCGCAGTCGTGGGCGCGAGTTTCATGGTAGGCCATCTCATCGCAGGTATTTGGCGGTCATAGCCGCCCCCGGCCAGGACCTCGGGTGATGAGCACGGAGGGTGCCCCGACGAGCGAGGTGGTAGCACCGGATCTGCTCGAGGCCCTGCGCGCGCTCGCGACCTGCCTCCGTCACCGTGCCTGCGGATGGTCGCTCCACCCCGCCGAGCGGGCCGCTTGCCTGTCCCTCCTGCAGTCCCGCATCCCGTGCGTACACACCGCCGACCTGGCGGCGGCACAGAAGATCCTCGCGTCGCCCCGGTGCCTTACTTCTCGGCAGCGCGACCGCGCCGGAGAGTTGGCCGCCCGCTTTGCTGAGATGGGTGTGGCCCGCCGCGACGGATAGAAATGCCGTGTCTCTCCGTTGGCGTGGGGCCCGCCCCGCGGAGAAGAGACATGAGCAACATTGGCGCAACGGGTAACCCAGGGCGGCCCTGGCATCGGCGGTCGGCGCTATGGGATCGCGAGGCCGAGATCATCGAGATGGTCATCGCGGGCTATTCCCTCTCGCAGGTGATCCGGGCGCTGGACTTGCCGTGCAGCCGGCCCTGGCTGTGCAGGTGGTTGCAGGCTCGGGCTCGTCGCGCTCGTCTGTCGTCCTGCTCATCTCCTCCATCCCGATAGGAGTCCCCCATGCGTTACCTACACAGACTCCCCCTCCGTTTCGGCGCCGCAGCGGCGGCGGCCACCCTCATCCCTGCGTCCGCCGCGCCGCTGGCGTCGGCGTGTCCATCAGATATTTCATGGCCAGTGTCTACGAGCACACATGACACACGGGGTGTGATCGCCTCCGCGATTGCCCCACCCCGTCCGCACCGGTCGGAAGTAAAGTATCGCAATTTCGCCGGTAACGCCTCCGCCGACCAAAGGCGGACCCATTACGCCTCGGGTGTTGCTCTGATAAATCGGCAATTCAAGAACTGCTGTTCGACACCCCGGGGCGTACGGTGGATGGTGAGAACGGAGTCCACGAGAGAGAACTCAGGCCCCAATTGGGCCGCTAATGCCGCAGCATCGTAGCGAACGACTGGGAGGCCGCTGCAGCGCTGTGGTCCCTCGGGTCCGAAGGTGCAAATGATCGCGTGCCCTCCGCGGCGCAGGGCGCGATGCAGCGCCTGTACGTAGTGACGCCGATTGGACGGTTCCACCAGGAAATGGAACACGGCTCGATCGTGCCACAGAGCGTACTGGCGGGACGGTTCGAACGCCGTGACCTCCCGCAGGAGGAACGTGACGCGCTCCGCCCGGCTACCGAGCCGTTCGCGCAGCGCCCGCAACGCCTCGGCGGAGACATCGAGCACGGTCAGATCGCGATAATCGGCCTCGATCAGCGCGTCCACAAGCACAGAGGCGCCGCCGCCGACATCGATGATCGGGTCAAGCGATGCAATACCGGTCGCGCGGATAAAATCCAGTGATCTCTGCGGGCGGGATTCGTACCAGCTGACCTTTGTCGCAGGTTGGCTTGCATAGACCGAGTCCCAGTGCATCTGTCTCGGATCAGTCATTTATTGCTCCGCGATTGGGAATGTTGACATGCCGAGTGGTTCGTCACGACAGTCCCCTCAGCGCCTCGAGCCGCCAGGTCCGACAGGATGCTCTTGCCCACCGTCCATTCGATCCAGAATCGGACAGCACTCTGCGGCGCCTGAGCACAGCCCGAGCAGTTCGGTGAGTTCGGAGTGCATCTGCCGGGTGACGCGCAGTCTTGTGTCAAGCTCATCGAGCTTGCGGCGTGCCAGCTCACGGACAGCGCGACTCGAGCGGCCGGGACTCTCTCTCAGCTGCAACAGCTGACGGATGTCCCCGAGGCTAAAGCCGAGCGCCTGAGCTCTTTTGAGAAAGCGTAGCCGGGCAAGGTCTCGCTCGCTGTACAGGCGTAGTCCCGCCTCGTTGCGCGTCGGAGCCAGCAGGCGGAGCTTTTCATAATAGCGCAGCGTGTCAGGCGTCATTCCAAGCGTCTTCGCTGTGCTGCTGATACCGTGATTCATGGCTTTGCGTGCGGGACTGGCGCCGTGATCAATGATGCGCTACCGAGCCACGATCTCCCCGAAATACATGTCCCCGGAACAATGGTAGCGGTAGCGTCCAGGTTTGGGGGCTCGGATCAGGATGCGGCGGGTTTGTCCCACCGGGACACGCGCCCGGATCGACCCGCCTCTCGGCCCGAGTCCTGGAAACACTGTCACCAGCGCGCAACCGCCGATGTGGTCGGTGATGTCCAGCGCGACGGTGCGCCCCGCAGGGATGTGAAGCACACTGGGCGTGTACGGCGCGGGAGAACCTTTGGCCCCTTCGACGAGCTTGTACACCGGGATTCGGTTCGCGGCGAGGGCCGCTGGAGCACCCGCGAGGCCGATCGCACCGACGATGAGGGCTGCAATCCAAGAGTGCGCCCTGCCCAGATGCAGGACTCGCCGCATTCGGCGCTGGATCATCTCTCGACCCTCCTGAATTCAAAACCCGAACGACAACCCATAGTTTACCCAGAAATAGTGGAACAGATACCCGCCCGTCACGAGAAAGAGGCCGCCGATCACGTACTGCAGGTAGGGTCCTAGTCCGCGGCGCATCGCCAGGACCGTGGGCTGACCCAGCGTCAGCATCAGCAGCATCAGCGCCGCGAGGGAGACGCCGTAGATGAGCATTGCCACGCCCGCGAGCCAATAGCTTCCCGCGACGATGGGCAGCATCAGGATGCCGATGACGATGGGCAGCGTGCAACTGTGCGATGCGGCACCGTATGCGACACCGAACGCGAACAGCTGCCCGCGACCCTTCACCCCCCTCTCATCGAGGGCGTTCTCGTAATAGCGGTGTCCGGGCAGAAAGCGCGACGCCCCCGAAAGGCTCGCTCCGCGCCCGGTGAGCATCAGCGCGCCGAGCAGCACAAACACCGCGCCGACGATCGGGATCAGATAGATCAGAACGTTGTAGACCACGGCACCGATCACGCCGACCAGAGCGCCTGCGACGGCGGAGATGGCGACGATCCCCGCCGCGATCATGAGAGCCGCCGGGAAGAGCCGGGGTTTGCCCGATGCGGCTGTCCGATGCGCTTCGCTTTCCACGAAATAGGTCAGGAAAGCCGGTGTGATCGCAAGACTGCAAGGGGAGAAGAACGAGGCGGCGCCGGCCAGCACAGCCAGCGCGAGAATCAGGCCCGTCGGCAGAATCGCGGCACTTTGTGCCTGGAAGAACAGCCGTCCGACGACATGGGTGTAGACCCAATACCCGCCGGCGAACAGGGCGATCAGTGCCGTGATTGCCACGGCAGCGCGGGTCAAGGCGACGGATTTGCTGTCGCGCGCAGTATCGGTATTGGTCATGCGGTGCGCGGCGCCTTGTGAGTCACAAACCCCACCGTCAGGACTGCGGCACACGCCATCAGGCCCGCGGTGACCCAGAATATCAGCCGATAGCTGTGTGCATCGCCCAAGACCAGCAAGGCCCCGAGCAAGCCCAGCCCCATGGCTCGCCCCATATTGTGCGCGAAGTTAAAAAGACCCGCCGCCTCACCGGCAGAAGGCTCTGGAACCGTGGTGAGCGCCGCCACGGCGGTCGGCGCCAGGGGCAACGCCATGCCAACGCCGGTCACGGTCATGATTGCAAACAGCACCGCGGGAGGCGTGCTCGGTCCAAGGTAGGCCAGCGCAACGAACCCCGCCGTCATCAGGGTGAACCCCGCCGCCCACGGCGGCACCGGCCCCAGCCGATCGGTGATGTGCCCACCCCAGATGCCCACCAGAATCGCCGTCAGGGTGAGCGGCAGCAGCGCATTGGTCGCCTGCAGCGCCGAATCATGCGCGACGTACTGCAGCTCCAGGGGCACGAACATCATCGCCGAGAACATCCCGATGCACACCAGCCAGGTGCCGAGATTGCCGAGCACGAAGGGTCGAATGCGGTAGAGGCTCACGTCAAAGAGGGGCTTCTTCTCCGTCTTCTGATTGATCCACAGCACGATCATCGCGACGACAAAGACCCCGTAGAGCATCCAAGCCATCGCCCGCATAGTCTTGCCGATCGCCACCGTGAGGCCCGCCTGCATGGTGTCCATGCCGGAGACGGCGAGCGCGACGACGAAGGCCGAGAAGCCGAGGAGAAAGGCGAGTGAGCCAACCCAGTCGAAGCGCTCCTCGCGTCGGGGCAGCTCCTCGAGCGCGAACAGCCCCCAGAGCCACAACAGCGCGGCCGCCGGCGCGGGTATCCAGAAGAGCGATCGCCAGCCTAGGAACACACTGAGATAACCGCCGATGACAGGTCCGCCCACCGTGCCGGTCAGGAGCGCCGCGCGCCAAATGCCGAGCGCGAGTCCCTGCCGTTCTGCGCGCACTTGCGTACTGATGAACACGATGGAACCGAGGATGACGCCACCACCCAGACCCTGCAGCGCGCGGGTCGCAATGAGCGCGGCCGCATCCGGAGAGAGCGCGGCGGCCAATGAGCTGGCCGCGTACAGGCCGAGCCCCCAGAGAAACACCCGCTTGTGACCGTAGCGGTCGCCGAGCTTGGCCGTCACCGGCATGACAACGGCATAGGGGACGAGGTAGGAGAGAATGATCGCCACCAGAGCGTAGTCGCCGCCGCCGAGTCCCGCCCGGAGCGCGCCCGTGACCCCGGCAATCGGCACATTCACGATGCCGGCGCTCATGTTGGAGAGGAAGGTCGCAAGCGACGCGACCGCGATCAACGCGGGGGAGAAACCCCGCTCTTTGAGTGCTGTTGTCATCACCGGACTCCTTTGACGAGCCGTCCGCCGAACGAATTGAGCAGCACGGCGCTCACGCTCGCCGCCATGGCGGCCATGGCCCAGACCGGCTGCAGCAGGCCGCTTGCGGCAATGGGAATCCCGATGCCGTTGAAAGCGAAGGCGACGGCGAGGTTCTGTGCCGTCTTCGTGTAGCTGCGCCGCCCGATGTCGAGCAAGTCGGGAACTGCGGTGAGGGCATGATTCATCACCACCGCATCAGCCGATTCGATCGCGATGTCGGTGCCGGCATCGAAGGCGATCCCGACATCAGCCTGCATCAGCGCCGGCGCGTCATTGATGCCATCGCCCACCATCATGACCCGCAGCCCCTGTGCCTGCAGCTCGCGGAGGTAGGTCGCCTTGTCGGCCGGTAGAGCCTCGCCGCGACAGCGCGCGATGCCCAGTTGCGTGGCGAGGGTTTCAGCCGCGCGTCGATTGTCGCCGGTCACGAGGATGGCTTCGATGCCGCGCGCAGCGAGGGAGCGGATGACCCGCTCGGCGTCGGAGCGTACCTCATCGCCAAGTGGGATCAGACCGAGCAGGTGTTTATCTCGGGCCACGCCCACCAGGGTCGCGGCCTCGGGGAGCGCCTGACTGGCATCGGTCGGGAGAATAATGCCGTGATCGACCAAAAATCGAGCGCTGCCGACGAGAATCCGGGTGCCATCGATGAGGCCCGAAACGCCCCGACCCGGACTTTCTTTGAACTCTCCGACCGCTTCGGCCGCGATGAGGGGAAGATCCCGGGCTTGCGCGGCCTGAACGATTGCCTTGGCCAACGGATGACGCGAGAAGCGCTCGAGCGAGGCGGCAGCGCTCAGCAACTCGTCCGGAACGACGCCGAGAACCTTGGGCCGACCCTGCGTCAGGGTCCCGGTCTTATCGAACACGACAGCGCGTACGTCCTTCAAGGTCTGGAACGCCTCGGCGCTGCGCACGAGAATGCCTCGGCGCGCCGCCTCGCCGCCTCCACGGATCAGCGCAAGCGGAGTCGCCATGCCGAGGGCACAGGGATAACCCATGACCAATACCGATAGTGCGGCGAAGACCGCTCGGGTCGTATCGCTCTCACCGAAGGCCGCACCCGCGATGATCCAACCCAGGAAGGCCGCCGCTGCGATCGCGAGTACGGTTGGAACGTAGATGAGGAGGATCCGCTCGACGAGCACGAGAATGGCAGGTTTGAGGGCCTTGGCGGCCTCGACCTCGCGCGCCACACGCGCGACGAAGCTCTCCCCGGCTGGCCTTGCCACCCGGGTGAGGAGAGTTCCGTCGGTGTTGAGCGAACCTCCGATCACCGCGCTCCCCGGCGCCTTGATCACGGGCAGCGGCTCGCCGGTGACCATCGATTCGTCGACCGCCGCCTCACCGTCGATGACTTCACCGTCGAGCGGGATCCGCTCGCCGGGGCGGATGCGTACCGACTCGCCGACCGCAATTTCGGCCACGGGCACTTCGATCTCCGCCCCGTTGCGAATCACCCGGGCGGTTGCCGGCTGCAGCTCCAGGAGCTTGCGCACCGCCTGCGAGGCGCGCGTACGCACCAAGCCCGCGACGTAGCTCGAGAGCGAATGATAGGTCATCAGGAAGACGGCAGCCCCGAAAAAGTCCGCGGCCGGAAAGGCGGGGTGGAAGAGACCGATCAGACCGGCGACGAAGGCGCCCAAGGCGCTGAAGGTAAGCAGTACGTGCTGATTGAGGATGCCCCGCCGCAGCGCGGCGAGTGCCATAGAGAGGAAGCGTCGGCCGAGAAACAACATCAGCGCAGCGCCAAGCGCCATCGCGACACCGAGCCAGGGTCCGGCAATCGGCAGGCCGAGCCATTCGCTTGCCATCATGGTGAGGCCAACACCGCTCACGAGCGCCGCCACCAGCAGCCAGCGGCGCTCCTGATCGAGCTCCTCCTCCGCTTCGATGAACGAGCGCAGCCTGTCCCGGTCGCGGATCGTATAGCCGAGTGAGCGCAGCGTCTCGTTGATGCGCGCAGAGGTAGCGGCGGCACCGTCGTAGCCGATCAATGCCTCCTCATGCGCGAGGTTCACGCTCGCGGAGGTGACACCGGGTACCCGCTGCAGCGCCCGCTCGACGCTCTGGCGGCAGAACGAGCACTGCATACCGCCGATCGCGATCTGCAGCCGTGCAGGGGATCGGGCTTTCGCCGCCGATGCGACGGCACTCATCTCGCTCTCCCAACGCGACTTGCCCCCGTATCCCGGTGCGCCCCGAATCGGGAAAGCAAGAACGGCTCGAGTGGAAATGACAACGGAGCTCCGCTCAGAAGCTCAGAAAGCAGTACCCCGGTCAGCGGTGCATTGAGGATACCGGTGCGAAAGTGTCCGCACGCGTTGTAGTAGCTCGCCACACCCTCCACGGGGCCCAGGATGGGCAGCTCATCTGGCGTGCCGGGCCGCAAGCCTGCCCAGGCGCGCTTGACGTTGACCTGCTCGAGGAAGGGTATGGCGCGGATCGCACCGGCCGTGAGTGCCTTGAGGGCCCTTGGCGTGACGCCCACATCGAAGCCTGTCTCCTCGGTCGTGCTCCCAATGATGATCTCACCGTGACGCTTCTGCGCGAGATAGCAGTCCGTGGTGGAAATACAGGCGGACAGCACCTCCGGAAGCGTCTCAGTCGCCACGATCTGTCCGCGGACCGGCAGCACGGGAATATCAATGCCGGCCATCCGTCCGATCTCTGGCGCCCAGGCGCCCGCCGCATTGACCATGGCGTCGCAGGGAATCCGTTGCGCCGCGGTTTCGACGGCGATCACGCGTCCTTTCGCGACGCAGATATTCCTCACCTCGGTATGGGGCAGCAGCTTCGCTCCGAGCGTCCGCGCCGAGGCGCGAAATGCGTCCGCAAGCCGGTAAGGATTGAGCTGATCGTCGCCGTTGAAGCGCAGAGCGCCGCGCGCCGCGCGAGTGACGGCTGGCTCCGTGCGTCCCAGCTCTTCCGGCGTGACCCATTCGGTGAGCGAGCGCCCACACGGACAGTTCTGCCACAAGGGTCGAGCAAACGCCTCGTCCGCTTCATCGTACATGACGAACAGGAGCGAGGTCCGCTCCAGCTCGATGTCGAGTCCGCCGGTCTCGCGCAGCTCTCCGGCCAGAGTTGGAAACAGGGCCTTTGACTGCAGCGCGAAGTCGAGGAAGGCGCGGGGCAGCTGTGACGGGCCGCCTGCCTCGGCGACCTTCCCCTGCTCGAGCTGTGCCTTGTAGAAGATGACCCCGCACCCGAGTCCGATCGATTCGCCGAGTGGCCAGAGACCGCCGGCGGAGGCCGAGGTCGCCCGCCCGCGTCTGGGCTGATCGATGAGCGTGACCCGAAGGCCGCGCTTGGCAGCATAGTAGGCGACGGCGCAACCGATGACGCCACCGCCTACGACGACAATCTCGGATGCGCGCGTCATCGGGCGTCGCCCCGCAGCGCTTGGCGGCTCGCAACGTGGGACTCTCCCCGCCTCTTAACCCACCAGAGTGCCAGGGTCAGCGCGAGGAAGAGCGTGGTCAGGACGAGCGTGTAATCGAGACGGAAATGGAAGGCGGCGAGCCGTCCCGCGGCGTGGATGGCCGTCGGCAACCAGCCTGTGACCTGGAAGAGATACGTGATGAGCACGGTCGAGCCGACCATGGCGGTAAAGAAGACCGCCAGGATGTAGGCGGTCGCCCGGGTTCCGAAGTAGCGCCGCCAGACGTTGAGGACCGGGATGGTGATGAGGTCGGCAACGATGCACCCGAGAACACCGGCGAACCCTACCCCGCTCATCGCCAGCGCCGCGGCAAACGGGACGATGCCAATCGAGCCGATAAAGCTGAACATGCCAATCACGACCCCGAGCGCGGCGTTCTCGATCACCGCCCGGAACCCCACCGGGCTCAGGAACAGCGTCGTCCAGACACGCGTTGGCACGAGCGCCGCGATGAAGCCGGCGGCGAGGAACCCGAAGAACACGCTCTTCCAGATGCGCTTCAGCGTGCGGAAATAGCGATCGGCGGTCCGATGCCAGAGACCGGCCTCGGCGAGTCGCCGCATGGCCGCGGGGGTACCTGCGTCGTGTTCCTGCAGCCGCTGCCGCGCCAGCTCGAAGGTGCGGCTCGGGAGCGTCAGGCGCACCAGGGCATACATGATGATGACGAGCATCACACCGCTCAGGAACTCCGCCGCCAGGATGGCACCCCCGAGCAGAACGTAGATCAGCACCGAGAGCTCGAAGACGATATTGGTCGAGGCAAGTGCGAAGGCAAAGGTGCTCTCCGCCGATGCGCCCTTCTTGTAGAGCGCTTGGGCGATGGTGACGGCACCGAACGTGCAGGCGGAACTCGCCGCGCCGGTCGCCGTGGCGATGCCGATCGTCCTCGCATCGCGGCCGCCGAGAAGTCGTGCCATCTTCTCCTTGTCAACGAACACGTCGATCGCGGCGGTGACCGAAACCCCGAACAGAATCGACCACAGGGCCTTGTAGAAGAAGATCCCGCCGGTCTGCAAGCCGTGCAGCAGTGCGTGGAACGCGTCCAGGGAACCGTTCATGACAGTGCCTCACGGATCGTTGCCTGGAAGGGATCATCTGCTGGCATGGCCCGGGTCATCCGGGCAAGCGCCCCGAGCCGCACCGGTTTCACCGGCGGTCGCGGGTTGATGCGGCCAACCTCCGCGGCAGTTCGTCCCGTGGCGTGGGAGAGATACGACCTCATGGCGGGCGCGCAGTTGCGGCCTTGGCAGGGTCCCATGCCGAGGCGTGTGAGGAGTTTGACGGCCTGTAGATCGCGCGCGCCGGCGGCGAGCGCCATCTGGACCTCGCCGAGCGCGACCTCTTCGCAGCGGCAGACGATCGTTCCGGGGGTTGCCAACTCACTCAACCCGGGACGAATGCGCGACATGCCATCGAGCACCGCGCGCACGCGCAGCAACGATTCGAGCCGCGCAAGAAACGGTGCTCGACGCCGGTCCGCTTCGGCTCGAGGCAATAAGCCTGCGTGTTCGGCCGCCGTGATGCCGGCGACCCGCCCTTCCAGGCTCGCGACTGCAGCGCCGCGAATGCCGGCGCCATCGCCGACAGCGAACAGGCCCGGGATCGAGGTTTCCATGCAGGCATCGCGTTCGGGAACCCATCCACCCAACTCGAGTGCATACCGATGATCGCATCCCCCGAGCGTCGTGAGTTCGACGTTAGGTACCAAGCCGAACCCGACCACGAGAAGGTCGACCTCGACCTGCTCCGCCTGAGAGCGAATGGGGGTCCAGGTTGCCGGATCGACCGGCCCGTAGGTCACCGCCTCGACCGCGCTGGCACCGTGCGCCTCGAAGACGGTGTGATTGAACCGCAGCGGAATGCCGGCGCGCCGCAGGCCGCGCCAATACTCGAACGCGTCCTTGAGAAGACCCCACTCGCCCCGTGCCTTGACCAGAAATTGCGGCCATCGCGGATGCCGGCCGGCTTCCAGGACGGCAACGACTTCGGTTCCTACGGCTCGCAACTGATTGGCGACGACGAGCAACAGAGGGCCGGTGCCGGTGATCAGGGCACGGCGCCCGGGCCGCACCTGCAGCGTTTTGATAAGACGTTGCGCGCCGCCGGCCGTCATGACTCCAGGGAGTGTCCAGCCGGGAAAGGGCACGGAGCGCTCGTAAGCGCCGCTCGCCACAATGAGCTGATCGGCGCGTATCGCGCCGGCGGTCTCTTCCGCGGCCCACAGAATCTCGCGATGTGATGAAAGGTCGATGATCACCGTGCGCGGCATCAGACTCACTCGTGCTGAATGTGCTCGCAACTCGGCTCACAACGCTTCGCCACGACGATAGTCCTTCCCCAGAGCCGACGCGTCTCGAACGCAGAAGGCTGCAGGGATCTGCCGGTAGATCTGGCCGCCGAGGCGCGGCGCCTCGTCGATGAGGGTGCACGGCAGTCCCGCGCCCGCCGCCTCAATCGCCGCCGTTATCCCGGCCGGACCGCCGCCGATGATCATGAGCGGTGAATGGTTCACACCGCCACCTGCCATCGTCCCTCGCCGACCTGCGACTCGACTCGCATACCGGGGCGTACTTCGGTCTGGCAGGTGCGCACGTTGGGGCGCCCATCGATCGTCATCACGCAATCGAAGCAGATGCCAATACCGCAGTACATCCCGCGTGGAGCGGATCGTCGCGGTGTGCGCCGGACTTCACGCCTGCCGGCCGCCAGCAGCGCTGCCGCGACCGTCTCGCCGGCAAAGGCGACAATCGGCTCGCCGTCAACGAGGATATCGCTGCACACACCACGGCCGAGCGCGCCGTCGATGCGCCCGCAGCCGAAAGAGACTTGATTCTGATCCATGCTAGCGTGAACTCTGCTGACCTCGGGTGGGTGACTGACCACCACAGCGTGTTCTACTGCTGGAGTGCACTCCAGATGCAAGCCCTCTTGGCACGGAAAACGAGAGAACTCTGTATGGCCGAGTGAGCACAGCGCTTCGGTGACGCACGCCGCCGTCGGTGGCGCCCCATCACAGCGAATCAGCGCCTCCTCGTACGCGAGGTTCACCGCGACGGTGCGGACCCCGGGGAGCCTCCAGAGCGTCCGCTTGATGCTCTGCCGGCAGAAGGAATGCTGCATGCCGACGATGGCGAGCTGCAGCGGCGCCGCTTGCTGTTCCACGGTCCCGGAGACGCCTTGCAGGATCGGCTCAACGCTCATCGAGCGCACACTCGATCATCCGGCGACCTGCACTGCGGCGTGGTAGCCGGGTTGCTCGAGCAGGGCAACGAGACTCTGCTCATCGAGGACGGTTGGATCAAAGACCACCCGGGCCTCACCGCTCTCGAACCTCACCGCCGCGGATCTCACGCCTGGCTGGCGCTCGAGCAGCGTTTGGATCGTTCGCGCGCAACCGCCGCAATGCATGCCTTGGATCTTGAGCGTCACGGACTTCATACCCACCTCCGATCTGACGAGTCCCGTTGCACCTCGCGCTCGGTGCCGGCCTGGACGGTCGAGCTCGTGCGCGAGCTTCACTACCCATCATGGCTTCACGTTACGACTTGGAGTCGACTCCATGTCAAGGGGTGTCGGTGTCCGATCTTGCCGAGCTGCGCTGACGGGGTTACCTCGTTCTTGCTGCCAATTTTCCCAGTGGGAATGTCCAGTCAGGCGGTCGCGGGATCGTGGTCACCGCTGCAACAGACTGAATCGGATAG
>JAJZVF010000042.1 GCA_021845825.1 Pseudomonadota bacterium
GAACACCCGTCGGCGGCTACAACAGCATTCAAGTCCTCGGTGGCCGATGCGCTGTGGCGGGTCATGTCGCGCATCTCTTCGGATGCCGCTCAAAGGGTGCCGCGGGGCGCGAAGGGCCGCGCGTTGCACCAGTTTCGCATCGCACGGGAATTCATCGAGCACCGTCTCACGGATGGAATCTCTGTCGCGGAGATCTGCAGACACGCCGGCGCGAGTCGGCGCTCTCTCGAATGCATATTCCGCTCGATCCTCGGTATGGGCCCGGGCGCCTACATACGCAATCTCCAACTCAACCGCGTGCGGCGCGATTTGCTGTCGGGTGTCAGGAACGGGGTATCGATCGGGGATATCGCCGCCCGATATGGAGTGTGGCACTGGAGCCGGTTTTCGCAGAACTACAAGCTGCTCTTTGGCGAATTGCCGTCCCAGACCCGAGCCCGCCGCGCGCTGAGATCGCCGGCGGCCGCCGCAGGCGGCAACTCGGTCGATCGGCCGGCGGCCGGCACCCGCGGCGCAAGTGAGCCGCAGACCCGCGGCCTTTGAGTGCCAACTGGTCCGAGCCGAGCGATGCGCGAACTTTTTATCCCACCCGCAAAGCGGGCGTCTCAGGCGCTCCTGACATCGGGTTGCGGCCCAACCTGCCGGCGTCCCGGTAAGCCGTCCGGCTGGCATGCCGACACGGGGACGCGGCGGGCCACCGAAGCGACCGAAGCCCCTGCCCGAGAGGGCGGGGAGCGGCGTCGGTCTGGGCAGGCTTGGTAGCGCTAGAACGGTATGTCGTCGTCGAAATCGGCGCCGGCCCCTTCGCCTGAGGACCCGCCGGAGGCGTATTCCGGGGCCGGCTCGCGAGAGCCGGCGCCCGGGCTGGCGCCCGCAGCGCCGGAGCCGGAGCCGCCCCGCCCGCCGAGCATCTGCATGTCGTTGGCGACGATTTCGGTGCTGTAGCGCTCGTTGCCCTGCTTGTCCTGCCATTTGCGGGTACGCAGGCTCCCCTCGATGTAGACCTGAGATCCCTTGCGCAGATATTCGCCGGCGATCTCAGCCAGGCGGCCGAAGAGAGCCACCCGATGCCACTCGGTGCGCTCCTGCTGCTCCCCGCTTTGCTTATCGCGCCAGGACTCCGTGGTGGCGATGCGCAGGTTCGCGACCGAGCTGCCCGAGGGCATGGCACGGGTCTCCGGGTCGGCCCCCAGGTGCCCAATGAGAATGACTTTATTGATGCCGCGCGCCATGAGCTAGCCCTCCGGTACAGGCTGCCATTGTAGTCGGCCTCCACGCCCGCGCGAAGCGGCTTAGGACGTCGCATTCGACTAGATTTGCAGACTACGGACGGCTGAGTCCGCCTGGGGCGGGATTTCCCCGGGCACTCGAAAGGCAAGGGCGCCTCTCCACTTAAAGTCCCCCTTCGCAAGGGTGGACCCGCCCGCAGGCTCCGAGGAGGCAGTCACGGCGCTCCGAGAGTGCTCACTCAGGGAAATGGATCTGCCAGCCGCTCGCAGCGGGCGTCGGCGGGTTGCCGGCGCGTACACTGAGCGATCATGCAAGAGATTCGCATCCGCGGCGCACGCACCCACAATCTCAAGGCGATCGATCTCGATCTGCCCCGCGATCGGCTGATCGTGATCACCGGACTCTCCGGCTCCGGCAAGTCCTCGCTTGCCTTCGACACCTTGTATGCCGAGGGACAGCGCCGCTACGTGGAATCGCTCTCGGCCTATGCACGGCAGTTCCTCTCGGTCATGGACAAACCCGACGTGGAGCACATCGACGGCCTATCGCCCGCCATCGCCATCGAGCAGAAGGCCACGTCGCACAATCCGCGCTCCACGGTCGGCACGGTCACGGAGATCTATGACTATCTGAGACTACTGTTCGCCCGAGCGGGCGTACCGCGCTGCCCGGAACACGGCGTTGCCCTCGAGGCGCAGACCGTCAGCCAGATGGTCGACCAGGTCATGAAGCTGCCCGCCGGTACGGCCATCGCGCTGATGGCGCCCGTGGCGAGCGACCGGAAGGGTGCGCACGCTGAAGCGCTGTCGATGCTGATCGGCCAGGGATTCGTGCGCGCACGGATCGACGGACGGATCCATGAGCTCGATGCGCTGCCGGAGCTCGACCCGCGGCGCAAGCACACCATCGAAGCAGTGATCGACCGGATACGGCTGAGACCGGACGCGCAGCAGCGGCTGGCGGAATCCTTCGAGACGGCGCTGAGGCTCTCTGACGGGCTCGCTCGGGTGATGCTCCTCGCCGAAAGCGCCGAAAAGCCTGCCGAGGCGCAGGAGCGGCAGCCCTTCGAGCCTTTGATGGACTCGTTGCGGGGGGAAGAGCTGGTGTTCTCCAGTCGCCATGCCTGTCCGATTTGCGGGTACAGCGTGCCCCCGCTCGAGCCAAAGCTGTTCTCTTTCAACAATCCGCTCGGGGCCTGCCCGGCCTGCGACGGCCTCGGCACGCAGCAGTTCTTCGACCCGAATCGCGTCGTGAGCCATCCGGACCTCTCGCTCGCCGGCGGCGCAGTGCGGGGGTGGGACAGGCGCAACCAGCACTTCTTCCAGCTCATCCAGTCGCTCGCCCATCATTATGGCTTCGACATCGAGGCCCCCTGGAGCGAGCTGCCTGAGCGGGTGCGGCACGTGCTGCTCGAGGGCAGCGGCGAGGAGGCAATCGCATTCAATTACGCCGCCGCCGGCCAAGGCTCGGCCGTCAAGCGCCATCCCTTCGAGGGCATTCTGCCCAACCTCGAGCGGCGCTACCGCGAGACCGAGTCAGGCGCCGTGCGTATGGAGCTGTCGCGATACCTGAGCTTGAGGCGCTGCCCGCAGTGCCACGGCACACGACTCGGCCGGGCCGCTCGCTCGGTGTTCGTAGGGGAGAAGACGCTGCCGCAGCTGACGGAGCTCAGCGTGGAGCGGGCGTTGCAGTTCTTCGGCTCCCTCGTAGTCGCCGGCTGGCGCGGCGAGGTGGCGCGCCAGATCGTCCGCGAGGTCACCGAGCGGCTGCGCTTTCTCGCCGACGTGGGGCTGAGATATCTGACGCTGGATCGCAGCGCCGAGACGCTCTCGGGCGGCGAGGCACAACGCATCCGCCTGGCCAGTCAGGTCGGCTCCGGGCTGACCGGGGTGATGTACATTCTGGACGAGCCGTCGATCGGACTGCACCCACGCGATAATCGCAACCTCCTCGCCACGCTCAAGCGGTTGCGCGACCTGGGCAACACGGTGATCGTGGTGGAGCACGACGAAGAGGCCATTCGCGAGGCGGACTACGTGGTGGACCTTGGCCCGGGCGCAGGCGCACACGGCGGGCAAGTCGTCGCTTGCGGTACTCCCGCACAAATCCAGGCGAGTAAAACCTCGTTGACCGGGCAGTATCTGAGCGGCACGCTCCGCATCGCCCCGCCGCGGCGGCGGGTGCCGCGCTCGCCGCACCGTCAGATCCGTATCCGCGGCGCCTCAGGGAACAATCTTCGCCACATCACGGCGGAAATCCCGCTTGGCCTGCTGACATGCGTCACCGGGGTCTCCGGCTCCGGCAAGTCGACGCTGATCATCGATACGCTGTTCAATCACGCGGTTGCCTCCGTCAATGGCCTCACACGCATCGAGGCGGCGCCTTGCGAGCAGATCGAAGGACTGGATCAAATCCAGGCGGTCATTGACATCGATCAGAGTCCGATCGGCCGCACACCCCGCTCCAACCCCGCCACCTATACCAATCTCTTTTCCACCGTGCGACAGCTGTTCGCCGCCGTCCCCGAGGCCCGTGCCCGCGGATACGATGCAGGACGTTTCAGCTTCAATGTCAAAGGCGGACGGTGCGAGGCGTGTCAGGGCGAAGGACTCCTCCGGGTAGAGATGCACTTTTTGTCCGATATATACGTGCCGTGCGATATCTGCCATGGACAACGCTACAACCGTGAGACGCTGGAGATTCGCTACCGGGGCCGCACTATCCACGACGTGCTGGAAATGACCGTGGAGGAGGCGCGGCAGTTCTTTCAGAACGTGCCGGCGGTGGAGAACCGGCTGAAGATGCTATGCGAGGTAGGTCTGTCGTACCTGCACCTCGGACAGAACGCGACCACGCTCTCGGGCGGCGAGGCGCAGCGGGTGAAACTCTCGCGGGAACTGGCCAGGCAGTCCGAGGGCCGCACGCTCTACATTCTGGACGAGCCCACCACCGGACTGCACTTCCATGATATAGCCCAGCTGCTCGCGGTTTTGCATCGCCTGCGGGACCAAGGCAATACCGTCGTGGTCATCGAGCACAATCTGGATGTCATCAAGAACGCCGACTGGCTGATCGACCTCGGCCCGGAGGGGGGCGACGGGGGCGGAGAAATCGTCGCCTGCGGTACGCCCGAGACAGTGGCGGCCAATGCGCGCTCGCACACCGGAGCGTGCCTGCGCGCGCTGATAGAAACTTCTTGAAAGGACACGGCCCCCCTCCTCCGCGCGAGCAGACTGAGGCGGGCCGTGGGCGCTGAAACTCGCTGGGACGGGCATCCGCCCCAGCGAGCTATTGCTTACTTTTTGTTGGTCGGCGGCGGGCTGCTGCCGCTCGAGCCGCTCGAGCCGCTGGAGCCGCTGCCGCTGGAGCCGCTGCCGCTGGTGCCGCTGGTGCCGCTGGTGCCGCTGGTGCCGCTGGTGCCGCTGGAGCTGGTGCCGCTGCCGCTGGAGCTGGTGCCGCTGGTGCCGCTGGAGCTGGTGCCGCTGGAGCTGGTGCCGCTACCCGTACCGCTGCTGCTGCTGGAGCTGGACGGCGGCGAAGAGGCCGGAGTGCTGGTGGAAGACGGCTGCTTGGCGCATGCGGTCAACAGCATGGCGGCGGCAAGCGCGCTGAGAGCAACTTTCATATTCATCGATGGTACCCCGGTGGAGTGAGAGCTACTGAAACAAATTTATTGAACGAACGAGTCGTAGTCGTTCCGCGATTCCTTCACGGGTCGCGCGGACATGCATTCTATCGGGTAATGGTGTGATTTGAAACCAGATGACTGTCTCTCTTAGACGACAATATGCGGGACCGAAAGGACTGGTCGACGATTACAATGGAATGAAGTCGCTGATGGAGGACAAGCATGCCTGGCGCCACGACCTTACCTGCAAGCGAGCTCTCCAGTCTGTTCGGCGCTTATCTGCAGGCCGTCTGCCGCCGCTCAGCCCAGGCGCTCGCGTCCTGCGGCTACCGGGCGCTGCTGGTGCATTCCGGCTCCCTGCTGCCTGTGTTCGAGGACGACAGAACCTACCCTTTCGAGGCCAATGCGCCATTCAAGGTCTGGACACCGCTTGCCGAGCCGGACTGCTTCGTGTATTTCCAGCCGGATCAAATCCCTGTGCTGGTGTTCAACCAGCCCACGAACTACTGGCACAAGCCGCCGGCACCGCCCGAAGGCTACTGGACCGCGTACTTCGACATTCGGACCTGCCCCGACCGGGAATCGGCGCGCGCGGTACTTCCTCCGGACCTGGGCACGACGGCTTATCTCGGCGAGGCCTTTGCCGAACTTGGCTCCTGGGGTACGGCCGCCAAAAATCCCGCCCGGCTCATCCGGCATCTGGACTTCGGTCGGGCAGTCAAATCTCCCTATGAGCTCGCCTGTCTACGTGAAGCCAGCCGCCTGGGCGCCCGAGGACACCTGGCCGCCCAACGGGCTTTTGCCGCCGGTGAATCGGAATTTGGCATCGAGCTGGCTTTCCTTGCCGCCTGCGGCTTGCGCGAACAGGAGTTGCCGTATAACCCCATTATTGCTCTCAACGAGAGCGCCTCGGTACTGCACTACCAGGTGCTGGAGAAGCATGCTCCTGCCGCGCGGCATTCCCTGCTGATCGATGCCGGCGCGGAGTTTGCCGGCTATGCCAGCGACATCACCCGAACCTACTCGGCGGGCGACGGGGACTTTTCTGCGTTGATTGCCCGTATGCACGCCATGCAGCATGCCCTGTGCGAGGGCGTCCGGCCGGGCGCGGATTGGCGCGAGGTGCATTTGCGCGCGCACAGGCTGACGGCGCAAGTGCTTCAGGAGGCGGAGATCCTCACTTGCAGCGCCGACGAGGCCCTTGCCGCGGGCGTGACCAGCGTATTTCTCCCCCATGGCATCGGCCATCTGCTGGGACTGGAAGTGCACGATGCAGGAGGTTTCATGCGCTCGCCCGAGGGCGGCGACATCCCCAGACCGGAGGGACACCCGTACCTGCGCCTGACCCGCACTCTGGAGGAGGGCTTCGTGGTCACCATGGAGCCCGGAATCTACTTCATCGATTCATTGCTCCAGGCGGCACAGGCGGACAAGCGCGCACGCCTGATCAACTGGTCCCGGGTGAAGACTCTGCGCAAATTCGGCGGCATCCGCATCGAGGACGATCTGGCAGTAACCGCCACGGGCTGCGAAAACCTCACCCGCGAGGCGTTCCGCGCCGAGCTGTCCCCCACCTAGCATTATCAAGCGCCGGATCCGGGCTCCTGCGCGGCCCAGCCCGCATGGGCGAACAAGCGCGGCTTGTGTTGCCCGAGGCTTCGCCACCTGCGGCGGCGGGACACGTCCCTGTGCCTCGGCGTGCACGCTCGTGCCGCTTCATGCCTCGAGGGTGGACGTGACTCCGTGGACACCCGGCTATTTCTTGGCGAGCAGGTCCCGGATCTCGCCGAGCAGCTCCTCGGACTTGGTGGGCGGCGGTGGCGGCGGCGGCGAGGCCGCAGGCGCGGGCCGCTTCAGTTTGTTGATCGCCTTAACCAGGAAGAAAATTGCCAGAGCGATCAAAAGGAAATCGAGGATCGCCTGGATGAACATCCCGTACGTCAGCATCACCGGCTTGCCGACCGAATTGGTGCCGATCCTTACCGCCAGCTTGGAGAAGCTGATCTGGCCGATCAGCAGGCCCAACGGGGGCATGAGAAGATCGGCAACCAGACTGCTGACCACCTTGCCGAATGCCGCGCCGATCACAATGCCGACCGCCATGTCGATCATATTGCCTTTGACCGCGAATTCCTTGAACTCGGACACCAGGCTCATAGGCGACCCTCCCCAAAGACCATTCGAGAGAGCGTAACCGAACCCTGACCCCGCTGGCAAAAGCAAGCTCCCGATCGACTGCAAGCGTCCCCGTTGCGCGCAACGCAGCCATCGAGATCTGCCCGGGGCCCGGCCGGGCCCGATGCCCGGATTGCGCGCTTCCTTAAAGGCCCCTCGGGCAGGCGGTGGGGCCTTCGTCCGATCGAGCGATCCGGAGGAGGGCTCAGGCCGTTTTGGCCTTGCGGCGCCCGGCGCTCTTTTGGGTCCCCTCCGCGGACGCCTCGGCTGACTCGGCAACGGCCGTCGGGCCATCGACCAGTTGCATCAGCGCCATCGGCGCCGTGTCGCCCGGGCGGGGCGTCATGCGCAGAATCCGTGTATACCCGCCGGGGCGCCTCTTGAAGCGCGGTCCCAAGTCGGTGAACAGCTTCTCCACCACCGCCGCGTCTCGCAGGCGCGAGAACGCCAGCCGCCGATTGGCGTCGCCGTCGCTCTTGCCGAGCGTGATCAAGGGCTCGACCACCCGCCGCAGCTCCCTGGCCTTGGGCAGCGTGGTGCGGATGGTCTCGTGACGCAGCAACGACACGCTCATGTTGCGCATCAGCGCGTGCCGGTGCGCGCTATTGCGGGACAGTTGCCGGCCAGTCAAATGGTGGCGCATTGCGGGAAATCCTTAGATCGTATGTTCTTCAGCATGCTTCAGGCTGGCCGGCGGCCAGCCGTCGAGACGCATGCCGAGCATCAAGCCGTGGCTGTGCAGCACTTCCTTTATCTCGGTAAGCGACTTCTTGCCGAGGTTCGGCGTGCGAAGCAACTCCACCTCGGTGCGCTGAACCAGGTCGCCGATGTAGTGGATGTTCTCGGCCTTGAGGCAATTCGCGCTGCGCACGGTGAGTTCCAGCTCGTCCACCGGACGCAGCAGAATGGGGTCAAACTGCATCTCCGTCACCTTGGTGGCGGTCTCCTCCTCGCCCTGCAGATCGACGAACACGGACAGCTGATCCTTGAGGATGCTGCCGGCGCGGCGGATGGCCTCTTCGGCGTCGATGGTGCCGTTGGTCTCGATATCGATCACCAGCTTGTCGAGGTCCGTGCGTTGTTCCACGCGGGCGGCCTCGACCGCATAGGTCACGCGCCGCACGGGCGAAAAGGATGCGTCGAGCTGCAGCCGCCCGATCGGACGGCTCTGTTCCTCGAAGTTCGCGCGGGCGGCTGCCGGCCGGTAGCCGCGGCCGCGCTCGATGCGCAGGGTCATGCTGAGCTCGCCCGCCTGGGTCAGGTTGGCGATCACGAGATCCGGGTTGACCACGTCGATATCGTGGTCGGTCTGGATGTCGCCGGCGGTCACCGGGCCGGGGCCCTTCTTGTGCAGCCGCAGCTCCGCATTGTCGCGTGTATGCATGCGGATGGCGACTGATTTGAGGTTGAGAAGAATGTCGACCACATCTTCCTGGACGCCCTCTATGCTGGTGTACTCGTGCAGCACACCGTCGATCTCGACTTCCGTAACGGCACTGCCCGGCATGGACGAGAGCAATACGCGGCGCAACGCGTTGCCGAGCGTATGGCCGAAGCCCCGCTCGAACGGCTCGATAGTGATGCGCGCCTGGCGAGGGGCAAGGGGCTGCACCTTCACCACGCGCGGCTTCAAAAACTCTGTGACGGATCCCTGCATTGCAGTCTCACCTTGCCGGCCGGTAGCCGGCGCAAACCGAAACATGGGCCCGGGCTGCCCGCCGCGGCGAGCGCCGCGGGCGCTCCGGCCGATTACTTCGAATAGAGCTCAACGACCAGGTTCTCGTTGATATCCGGCAGGACATCATCCCGGCCCGGGGCCGCCTTGAACAGCCCACGGAACTCCTTGTCGTTAACTTCCACCCATTCGGGCAACCCGACCTGTTGGGCGATGTTGAGTGCGTTCTGGATACGCAGCTGCTTGCGGGCTTTCTCGCGCACCTCGATGGTGTCGCCCGCCTTCAGCTGGTAGGAGGCGATGGTGACCGCCCGGCCGTTGACGTTGATCCCTTTGTGGCTAACCAGCTGGCGCGCCTCGGCGCGCGTCACCGCGAAGCCCATGCGGTACACGACATTATCCAGACGGCACTCCAGCAGGCGCAGCAGGTTCTCGCCGGTTGAGCCTGCGCGCCGCGCGGCTTCAGTGTAGTAGTTGCCGAACTGGCGCTCGAGCACGCCGTACATGCGGCGGAGCTTTTGCTTCTCGCGCAGCTGCAACCCGTAGTCGGAGAGACGTTGACGCCGCTCTCCCTTCAGGCCGCCCGGCACAACGCTGAGCTTGCACTTGCTCTCGAGAGGCTTCACACCGCTCTTCAGAAACAGATCCGTGCCCTCGCGGCGGGCGAGCTTGCACTTGGGACCGAGATAACGCGCCATGCTGGATGGTCTCTCTTAACTGGGCTGTCTTGCGGACTCGAAAGCGCTCAAACTCTGCGCTTCTTCGGCGGACGGCAGCCGTTGTGCGGGATCGGCGTGACGTCGGCGATGCTGGTGATCTTCAGGCCGCAGCCGTTCAATGCACGGACGGCGGACTCGCGGCCCGGACCCGGGCCGCCGACGCGCACTTCGACATTCTTCACACCGTGCTCCTGCGCTGCAACGCCGGCTTTCTCCGCCGCGACCTGCGCGGCGAACGGGGTGCTCTTGCGCGAGCCGCGAAAGCCGCAGCCTCCGGCCGTGGCCCAGGACAGGGTGTTGCCCTGGCGGTCGGTGATGGTGATGATGGTATTGTTGAACGAGGCGTGCACGTGCGCGATCGCATCCAGCACGTTCTTGCGTGCCTTCTTGGGCTTCTTGGCGGCGGCCCCGCCGCCCTGCTGCTGCTTTTGCTCAGCCATGCTTCACATTCCTTAAGTTTTATGCCTTGCCCGGGGGTGCGTTGAGTTTCACGGCCTGTTTACGCGGACCCTTACGCGTGCGGGCATTGGTGCGTGTGCGCTGGCCGTTGACCGGCAATCCGCGGCGGTGGCGGATGCCGCGGTAGGAACCGAGGTCCATCAGGCGCTTGATATTCATGGACACCTCGCGCCTGAGATCGCCTTCAACAGCGTATTTGGCGATCTGGGCGCGGATGGCATTGATTTCGGCCTCCGTGAGGTCCTTGACCTTGGTATCCGGTCTGATGCCCGCGGCCTGGCAGGCGGATTGCGCGCGCGCGCGGCCCACGCCATAGATGTGCGTGAGCCCGACCCACACGTGCTTGTTGAGGGGGATATTGATGCCGGCTATGCGTGCCATGTTGCTGTACCAAAACCGCGCAAAACGCGGCAGTTTAACCGAAAAGGATCAACCCTGCCTCTGCTTGTGACGCTGGTCCGAGCAGATGACGTAAACCACGCGCCGGCGACGCACGATCTTGCAATTCCGGCACATTTTCTTGACCGATGGTCTGACTTTCATAGGGATTTCCCATGCGCTGCGCGCAACTGTCCTGCGGGCCGAAATGGCCCGCGCCACGTAGCGGCGCTCCGCGCCCTCTGAGGAGGCTGCCGCGTCATCCACCCTGCCCCTGGCGGCCATAGCCGAGCAGGTTGGCTTTCTTGAGGAGGCCGGGATAATGGTGGGACATCAGGTGCGCCTGCAGCTGCGCCATGAAGTCCATCACCACCACAACGACGATGAGGAGCGAGGTGCCGCCGAAGCTGAAGCTCACGCCCTCCCGTGCAATCAACAGGATAGGCAGCACGCACACTGCGGCCAAATAGAGCGCACCCCACAGCGTCAGCCGGGTCAGCACCTTGTCGATGTACTCTGCGGTGTGCAGTCCGGGGCGAATGCCCGGGATGAAAGCCCCCGACTTCTTGAGGTTGTCGGCCGTCTCACGCGAATTGAACACCAGTGCGGTGTAGAAGAACGTAAAGAAAATGATCAGTACGGTGTAGAGCACCATATACACGGGCTGGCCGAAACCGAGCGCTGCAGCGACGTCCTGCATGACGCTGGCAAGGCCGCCCTTGGCGCCGGTGCCGAGGAAGCTGGCGATGGTCGCCGGCATGAGCAGAATGCTCGAGGCGAAGATCGGCGGAATCACGCCCGACATATTGATCTTGAACGGCAAGTGGCTGCTCTGGCCGGCGTACATGCGCCGGCCCACCTGGCGCTTGGCATAGTTGACCGTGATACGCCGCTGGGCACGTTCCATGAACACCACGAATGCGGTGGTGCCGATCACCAGAATGATGAGCAAAAGCGCGAAGGGGCCCTGCATGGAACCGGAGCTCACCGCCTCGGCTGTGCTGCTGATGGCGCCCGGCAGGCCGGCGACGATCCCGGCGAGGATGATCATGGAGATGCCGTTGCCGATGCCGCGCTCGGTGATCTGCTCGCCGAGCCACATCAGGAACACCGTGCCGGTGGTCATGGTCACCGTGCCGGTGAACATGAACTGCCAGCCGCCAACCAGTGTCATGCCACCCTTTACCAGTGCGCCGGCGGCCGCGAAGGACTGGAACAGGGCAAGCACGACCGTTCCCCAACGGGTGTAGTCGGTCATTTTGCGCTGGCCTGCCTGGCCTTCCTTGCGCAGCTCGATGAGGCTTGGCACCACCATGGACATCATCTGGATGATGATGGAGGCCGAGATATACGGCATCACCCCCATGGCGAAGATCGACAGGCGCGCAAGCGCCCCGCCGGAGAACATGTTGACGATCCCGAGGATCGTCCCGGATTTCTCGCTGAAGAAGCGCGCCACCTGCACCGGGTTGATGCCGGGCACCGGAATGAAGGTTCCGATCCGATAGACGATCATGGCGCCCACGAGGAACAGCACCCGAGTCCGGATCTCTCCGAAGCGGGCCGCTTCGCTCAGTGCGACGGCGGGATTGTTCAGCGTATTGGCCATGAGGGTTACAGGTTAGCCTATGCGAGCGCCATCATTGCTCAGGCCTCGATTTTTCCGCCGGCGGCCTCGATGGCCGCCCGCGCCCCACGGGTCACCGCCAGACCCTTGAGCGTCACGGCCTTCTCGATCTTGCCGGACAGCATGACCTTGGCCCGCTCGGCGGTGACCGCAACGATGCCGGCCTTTTTCAGGGCCGCGAGGTCAATGACAGCGTCCTCGATCTTGGCCAGCTCGCCGAGCCGCACCTCCGCGCGCGTGGCCGACAAGGCCGAGCGAAAGCCGACCTTTGGCAAGCGGCGCTGGATGGGCATCTGGCCGCCTTCGAAGCCGACCTTGTGGTAGCCGCCCTTGCGCGCGCGCTGGCCCTTGACGCCGCGTCCGCAGGTCTTGCCCTGGCCCGCGGAAGCGCCGCGTCCGACGCGCAGCCGTGCCCGTTTGGCGCCGGCGGCGGGCTTGAGTGTGTTGAGTCGCATATCTCGGTTCCTTTTAGCCGGCCCGCTCGACCTTCAGCAGGTGCACGGCGGTCTGGATCATGCCGCGGTTCTCGGCAGTATCGGCCACCTCGACGGACTGATGGACCCGGCGCAGGCCCAGTCCGCGCGCCGAGGCCGCGATGTTGGCGAGCTGCCCGTGCAGGCTCCTGACCAGCGTGACCTTGAGCGCCTTTGCTTGCTTGCCCATGTGCTTCAGCCTGTGATCTCTTCGACCGTCTTGCCGCGCTTCGCAGCGATGTCCTCGGGCGATCGAATCTGGGCGAGCGCCTTGACCGTGGCGCGCACCACGTTGATCGGATTACGCGAGCCATAGCTCTTGGCGAGCACGTTACGCACTCCTGCGCACTCGAGCACCGCGCGCATCCCGCCGCCGGCGATGACGCCGGTACCCTCGGATGCCGGCTGCATGTATACGCGCGTAGCGCCATGCATCCCTTTGACAGCGTAATAGAGCGTGCTGTTCTTCAAGGCGACGCTCACCATGCTCTTGCGAGCCTGGGCCATGGCCTTGGAAATGGCCACCGGCACCTCGCGAGCCTTGCCGAAACCGAAGCCGACGCTGCCGGCTCCGTCACCGACCACCGTGAGCGCCGTGAAGCCGAATTGCCGGCCGCCCTTGACGACCTTGGCGGTGCGATTGACCGCGACCAGCTTCTCGAGGAGCTCATCGGCCGGTTGGGCTTTGTCCGTTCTTGCCATAGGATGTACCTGACCTTAGAACTCGAGGCCCGCTTCGCGAGCCGCATCGGCGAGCGCCTTCACTCGCCCGTGGTATTTGAATCCCGCCCGATCGAACGCGACCCTGGTGATGCCGGCGGCTCGCGTACGCTCCGCAATGGCTCGGCCGACCGCCTTGGCGGCATCGGCGTTGCCCGTACCCTTGAGGCCCGTGCGCACCGCCTTCTGCAGCGTCGAGGCCGCGGCAATGACCTTTGCACCGGCGGCATCGGTCACCTGGGCATAGATGTGCCGCGGTGTACGATGCACCGTGAGGCGGGCCACGTCGAGATCCCGGATATGTGCGCGGGTCTTCACGGCGCGGCGCAGACGCCGCTCCTTCTTCGTCATGGTCATATCGTGGCCTCCGGCCATATTCTCATGCGTTGCGCGCAGGTCTTACCCGGTTCACCGGAGCAAACCCCGCTCGGAAGGCGGCTCCGAGTGCCCGGAAGATGCCGACTGCTCATTTCTTCTTGCCTTCCTTGAGGGAAATCTGCTCGCCCCCATAGCGCACGCCCTTGCCCTTGTAAGGCTCGGGAGGGCGAATGCCGCGGATCTCGGCGGCCACCTGGCCGACCTTCTGGACATCGATCCCCTTGACGACGATCTCGGTCTGGCTCGGAGTCTCGATGACGATGCCCTCGGGAATGGGGAAGCTCACCGGGTGCGAGAAACCGAGCGTCAGGTTGAGGGTCTTGCCCTGCACCTGGGCACGAAAGCCGACGCCCACCAGCTCGAGCTTCTTCTCGTAGCCTTTGGAGACGCCGTGCACCATGTTGGCCAGATGTGCGCGGACCGAGCCGGCGTGCATGCGCGCCTTGTCCGGATCGGAATACTTCACCGTCAGGAGCTTCTCGGCATGGGCCACCGATACCCCGGGGACGAGGCTCAGCGTGAGGGAGCCTTTCGCGCCCTTCACCGTAATTGCCCCGTCGGCCACCGTGGCGGTTACACCCTGCGGCAGGGCAACCGGAGCTTTGGCTATTCTAGACATGGCGTCAGGACTCCGATCAGGCGACGATGCACAGCACTTCGCCGCCCTGCCCGAGGGAGCGCGCCTGCCGGTCCGTCATCACCCCTTTCGGGGTGGAGACGATCACCGTACCCATGCCGCCGAGCACCTTGGGCAGCTCGTCCTTGCCGCGGTAGATCCGCAGGCCGGGACGGCTCACCCGCTCGAGGCGGTCGATCACCGGACGACCCTCGTAATACTTCAGGCCAATGGTCAACGTCGGCTTGCCGCTCTCGGCGTCGAGCCGGAAGTCGGCGATGTAGCCTTCTTCCTTCAGCACCTTGACAATGGAGGTCTTGAGCTTCGACGAGGCGAGATGCACCTCGGCTTTGCCCGCGGCCTGGCCGTTGCGGATGCGCGTCAGCAGATCCGCGATTGGATCGGTCATGCTCATAGGGCGCCCCTCACCAGCTCGCCTTGGACAGGCCCGGAATCTCGCCCCGATTGGCGACCTCGCGGATCTTTACGCGCGACAACCCGAACTTCCGATACACCCCGCGTGAGCGTCCCGTGATCGCGCAGCGATTGCGCAGGCGCGAGGGACTCGCGTCCCGCGGCAGGCTCTGCAGCTTCGCTTGCGCGGCCACGCGCTCCTCGGCTGAGGTCTTCGGGCTGCGGATCAGCTCCTTGAGCTGAGCCCGCTTGGCCGCGTGTTTCTTCACGATCCTCGCGCGACGCTTCTCGCGCTCGACCATGCTCGTCTTCGCCATAGGCGTACCGGTTCCTCGCTACTTCCGGAAAGGGAAGTTGAAAGCCTCGAGCAGCGCTCGGCCCTGACGGTTGTCCCTCGCCGTCGTCGTAATCGTGATGTCCATGCCCCGAATCTGGTCTATCTGGTCGTACTGGATCTCGGGGAAGATGATCTGCTCTTTCACACCCAGGCTGTAGTTGCCTCGGCCATCGAAGGCGCGCGGGGAGACGCCGCGGAAATCGCGGATGCGCGGCATCGCGATGTTGATCAGACGGTCGAGGAATTCGTACATGCGCTCGCCGCGCAGCGTCACCTTGCAGCCGATCGGCAGCCCTGCACGGATCTTGAACGAGGCAATCGCCTTGCGCGAGCGGGTAACGAGCGGCTTCTGACCGCTGATCTTGGCAAGATCCGCGGTCGCGGCGTCCATCACTTTCTTGTCGGCGACCGCCTCGCCCACGCCCATGTTCACCGTGATCTTGGTGATGCGCGGCACCTGCATCCGATTGCCGATATCGAGGTCCTTCTGCAGGCGGGGCACGACCTGCTCGCGGTAGTACTGAAGTAGCCTGGCCATACGTTATGTCGCGACCGGCGCCCTCAGGCGTCGATCATCTCTCCGTTGGATTTGAAGAAGCGCACCTTCTTGCCGTCGGCAAGCGTCTTGAACCCGACGCGGTCGCCCTTCTTGGCAGATGGGTTCCAAAGCGCCACTTTGCACAGCGGCAGCGGCATCTCTTTGTCGATGATGCCCCCCGGGGAGTTGGTCTGCGGGTTCGCCCGGCTATGCTTCTTGACCCTGTTGATGCCCTCGACGAGCACCAGCGCGTCCGGCAGGACCTGCAGCACCGCGCCGCGACGGCCCTTGTCGCGGCCGCTCAACACGACGACCGTGTCGCCCTTGCGTATCTTGTTGCTCATCACAGCACCTCGGGGGCGAGCGAGATGATCTTCATGAACTGCTGGGTGCGCAGCTCTCGCGTGACGGGCCCGAAGATGCGGGTGCCGATCGGCTCGAGCTTGTTGGTCAACAGCACGGCGGCATTGCCGTCGAAGCGTATGAGGGAGCCGTCGGAACGGCGCACACCGCGTCGGGTGCGCACCACGACCGCGTCGTAGACCTCTCCCTTCTTGACCTTGCCGCGCGGGATCGCATCCTTGACGCTGACTTTGATGACGTCCCCCACGTTGGCGTAGCGCCGGCGCGAGCCGCCGAGCACTTTGATGCACATCAGCGTGCGCGCGCCGCTGTTGTCCGCGGCCGATAGCAGGGTGCGAAGCTGGATCATGCCTGCTTCCCTTGGATTTCCTCGGCCTTCTTCACCACCTCGAGCAGCCGCCAGGACTTGCGCTTGGAAAGCGGGCGGCACGGGGTGATGGTCACCAGGTCCCCCACGTGCGACTCGCCCTGCTCGTCGTGAGCGAGGAGCTTGGTGGTGCGCCGCACGTATTTGCCGTAGCGCGAGTGCCGGACCAGCCGCTCGATCTGGACGGCCACGGTCTTGCGCATCTTGTCGCTCACCACCAGTCCGGTGAGGGTGGGCTGTCCTTTTTGCGGCTGCTCAGGGGTCGCAGCCGGCTGCTCTGCGGCCGGGCCTGACGCACTGGCGGTAGCCTGCGGCGCGCCTTGCGCGCCGGAAAAAACCGGATTCTCGCTCATTTGCTCTCTCCGCTCGCACGCTGCTGGCGCAGGACGGTCTTCACGCGCGCGATGTTGCGGCGCGCCACCCCGAACTGGTCGGGCTTCGGCGCCTGGCCGCTGGCGCGCTGCAGGCGCAGCGCAAACTGCTCCTTGCGCAGCTTCGCCAACTCGTCGGCGAGCTCGGCCGGCGAGCACTTCGCAAGCTTCTCGCGGTACTGCTTGATCTCTCCGCGCTTCATCACCGAACCTGCCGTTTGACGAACATGGTGGACACGGACAACTTCGAGCCGGCGAGCCGGAACGCCTCGCGCGCCGTCGCCTCGTCGACGCCTTCCATCTCGAAGAGCACTTTGCCGGGCTGAACGCGCGCAACGTAGTACTCGACGTTGCCCTTGCCGCTGCCCATGCGGACCTCGAGGGGTTTCTTGCTGATCGGCACATCCGGGAATACCCGGATCCAGATCTGGCCGCCGCGCTTGACGTACCGAGCCACAGCGCGGCGCGCCGCTTCGATTTCGCGCGCCGTCATGCGCGCGCGGCTGGTCGCCTTCAGGCCGTACTCGCCGAACGACACATCGCTGCCGCGATGCGCCAGGCCGCCGTTGCGGCCCTTGAATTGCTTGCGGTACTTGGTGCGTTTAGGTTGCAGCATGCTCTACCGCTCCATCAGGCCTGCGCGGGCACTTCCGCGGCTGCCGCAGGCGCGCCCCCCGGGGCGCCGCCCTGAGCTGGCTCCGTCTCGGCCGCCTTCTCGAGTTCGGTCTTCTCGAATACCTCGCCCTTGAAGATCCACACCTTCACGCCGATCACCCCGTAGGTGGTCTTGGCTTCGGATAGCCCGTAATCGATGTCCGCGCGGAAGGTATGCAGCGGGATACGGCCTTCGCGGTACCACTCGGTACGGGCGATCTCGGCGCCGTTGAGACGTCCGGAAACGCGCACCTTCACGCCGAGCGCGCCGCTGCGCATCGTGCTCATCACCGCGCGCTTCATGGCGCGCCGGAACATGACGCGTTTCTCGATCTGTTGGGCGATGCTGTCGGCGACCAGCTGCGCATCGAGCTCGGGCTTGCGGATCTCGGCGATGTTGAGCCGCACATCCGTCACAGGCATGGCGAGCATCCGCGCGGTCTCGCCGCGCAGCTTCTCGATGTCCTCGCCCTTCTTGCCAATGACGATGCCCGGGCGCGCAGTCTGAATCGTGATGTTGACCTTCTTTGCGGCACGCTCGATCTGCACACGGCTCACCGAGGCCTCGGCGAGTTTCCTTTTCAGGAACTCCCGCACGCGAAAATCGGTGTGCACGTGCTGCGCAAACTGCTCGCGGCCGGCGAACCAGCGCGAAGACCAGTCGCGCGTTATACCGAGCCGGATGCCAATCGGATTGACCTTCTGACCCATGCGTTAATCCTTCCTGCCGTCGCTCACCGCGACGGTGATGTGGCTGTTGCGCTTGACGATGCGCGCGCCGCGACCCTTGGCCCGGGCGGCAAAGCGCCTGAGCACCGGTGCCGTGTCGACTTGTATGAGCGAGACTTTCAGCTCGTCGATGTCCGCACCGTGGTTGTGCTCGGCATTGGCGACCGCAGCGGCCAGCACTT
>JAJZVF010000239.1 GCA_021845825.1 Pseudomonadota bacterium
GCATCCGGCACCATCGTCTTCGCCAACCTGCGCGCCGGGGCTCTCTTCGGCTGCGATCGGGCCGAGCTCATCGGCTGCGCCGTCGACAGCCTGTTGCCCGAGCCCTTGCGGGCACGGCACTCGGCGCTCCGTGCGGCGTATCTGCGTCGGCCGCACGCGCGCCCGATGGGCCGGGGCCTCGAGCTTACCGGCCGGCGGCGCGACGGCACCGAGATTGCGCTCGAGATCAGCTTGAGTCCGATCGAGGGCGCCGACGGTCTGCTCATCGCGGCGGCCATCCGCGACGCGAGCGGCCGCAAGCGCATCGAGCGCGAGCTCATCGCCGCACGCACCGCCGCCGAGCAGGCCTGCACGGCCGCCGAGCAAGCGCGCGAGCGCGCGCTGCGCGCCGGCCGGGCGAAAAGCCGCTTTCTCGCCACGGCGAGCCACGACCTGCGCCAGCCCCTGCAGACCCTCGCCTTGCTGAACGGGACACTGCGGCGCGTCGTGGCCGATGCCGAGGTCACGCAGATCCTCACCCAACAGGAGCAGGCGATCGGCGCGATGGCGCGGCTGATCAATGCGCTGCTCGACATCAGCAAGCTCGAGTCCGGCGCGGTGACGCCCGCGCCCGTGGACTTCCCGGTGGCGGCGATCTTCGAGGAGATCAAGCGGGAATTCGCCGGCGTCGCCGCCGCCAAGCAACTGACGCTGGAGATCGCGGCTGCGCCCGTCCGCGCGCACAGCGACCCCTCGCTCATCGAGCAAGTGCTGCGCAACCTGGTTTCCAACGCCATCAAGTACACGTGCCGCGGTAAAGTGGCGCTCAACTGCCTGCCGATGCCGGGCTCGCTGCTGCGCCTGGAGGTGCTCGATACCGGCATCGGCATTCCCGCCAGCGAGCTCGCCTGCATTTACGATGAGTTCTACCAGGTTGATGCGCCCGCCAACCGCGCGCGCGACGGCTACGGCCTCGGGCTCTCCATCGTCAAGCGGATCGTCGAGCTACTCGGCCTGCGCCTGCAGGTGCACTCGCAGCCCGGCGAGGGCTCCTCGTTCTCGCTGCTGCTGCCGGCGGCCGCCGGCCTGGAGGCCCCGCCGCGCCCGGCCGCCGCGCCCGCGGCCGCCGTTGCCGGTAGAGGCCGCGAGCAGCGCGTGCTGCTCGTCGAGGACGATGCGGCGGTGCGGGATGCGACACGGATGCTGTTGAGCGTGGAGGGCTACCGGGTGACGCCCGTCGCCACGCTCGAGGAAGCGCTGCAGGTCGCGACCGCGGACGTCGACATCCTGGTGACCGACTATCACCTGGCCAACGGCCGCACCGGTACGCAGGTGATCACGGCGCTGCGCGAGCGGCTCGGCCGCTCGCTCAAAGCGGTGCTCGTCACCGCCGACACCTCCCGGTCGATCCGCGATCTGCCCCGCGATCCGGACCTGTGCATCGCGAGCAAGCCGTTGCAGGCCGAAGAGATGCTGACCATGCTCAGCGCATTGAGCGCCGGCACCTGAGCCGGAGCCTGCCGGCGGCGCACGCACCGGGCGCGCTCGGCGTGGTTTTCCCGTATGGCAGGCGGTGCAGGCACGCAACTACGCTGCGCCGCCTGCATCGCCCCAGGCTCGCAGCCGCTTGCACGGCCGCCGTGCGGCCGCCGGGGCCCGGGGCGCAAAACCGCCTCAACGGACCATCCTCCAATCTCGACATTCATGGCCACATCCGCTACAAGCACTGGGGCCGCCGGCCTCGGAGAGTGCCCCGATGAGTGAGCTGCCCGAATACATCGATGGCCTGCCGAACATCTGCGGCTCGGAGGCGCTGATCGAGGAGAGCGTCCGGCGCGGGCCCGCGCCCGCCTACCTGTCCGAGAGCCGTACCGACTTCGGCCGCACCAGAAGCGCCGCGGCGATCGCGCTGCACATGCACCAACCCCTGATTCCCGCCGGCGGGCCGGAGCTCGCCACCGCGGCGATCATCGGCAACCTGCAGTACATGATGGAGCACCAGGGGATGGGCGACAATCATAACGCGCCGGTGTTCCTCTGGTGCTACAAGCGCATGGGCGAGTTCATTCCACAGCTGGTGCACGCGGGCAAGGAGCCGCGCGTGATGCTGGAGTACTCCGGCACGCTGCTGCACGGGCTGTATCAGATGGGCGCGCGTGATGTGCTCGAGAGCCTGAAGCGCATCACCGTCGATCCGCTCTACCGGCACGCCGTCGAGTGGCTGGGTGCCCCGTGGGGGCACGCGGTCGCCCCATCGACCCCGGTGCAGGACTACCGGCTGCACGTACGGGCCTGGCAACATCACTTTGCCGCCCTGTTCGGCCTCGAGGCGCTCGCGCGTGTGCGCGGCTTCTCCCCGTCCGAGATGGCTCTGCCCAATCACCCGGAGGTCGCCTACGAGTTCGTCAAGACGCTCAGGGACTGCGGCTTCTCCTGGGTGCTGGTGCAGGAGCACACCGTGGAGCTGCCGGCCACCGGCGCGGGGCCCGAGCGCAAGCACCTGCCGCACCGCCTGGTATGCCGCAACTCCCGCGGGCAGTCCGCCAGCATCATCGCGATCGTCAAGACCCAGGGGAGCGACACGAAGCTGGTCGCACAGATGCAGCCGTACTACGAGGCGAAGGGTCTCGAGCGCTGGCAGCTCGCCGGCCGCGCCGTGCCGCCGCTCGTCACCCAGATCGCCGACGGGGAGAACGGCGGGGTGATGATGAACGAGTTTCCGCCGAAGTACCTCGAGGTGGCGCGCGAGAGCTCAGGGAGCGAGACGCCGCTCATGAACGTCAGCGAATACCTGGAGCATCTTTTCTCGATCGGCGTCAGGGAAGAGGACCTGCCGGTGCTGCAACCCCTCTATCAAAAGCGCATCTGGGACCGGCTCGACCCCGATGCCGGGCCGCAGCGCCTCGAGGCGCTCATCAAGGACCTCGAGCGCGAGGATCATCGCTTCCACATGGAAGGCGGCAGCTGGACCAACAATATCTCGTGGGTGCGCGGCTACGAGAGCCTGCTCGGCCCCATGGAGAAGGTGAGCTCGCTCTTTTACGAGAAAGTGATCCGTGCCGGGATATCCTCCGGGGAGCACCGCTACCGCAACGCGCTCTTTCACCTGCTCGCCTCGCAGACCAGCTGCTACCGCTACTGGGGCCAGGGCCTGTGGACCGATTACGGGCGGGAGATCCTCAGGCGCTGCGAGCAGATCCTGCTGCACGATTTTTGAGCAGCCGCCGGATCCGGCCGGCCTGCCCGGCG
>JAJZVF010000240.1 GCA_021845825.1 Pseudomonadota bacterium
GGCGGCGCTCACCCCCTTCATCTGCTACCGCATCCTAGGGGGCATGGGCGTCGGCATCGCCTCGATGATCTCTCCGCTTTACATCGCGGAGATCGCCCCGAGCGAGATCCGCGGGCGGCTCGTCTCCTTCAACCAGCTCGCCATCGTGGTCGGGATCCTGCTCGTCTACTTCGTCAACTGGTTCATCCAGTCCCTCGGCACTCATGCCTGGTACCTCTCGACGGCGTGGCGCGTGATGCTCGCCTCCGAGTCGCTCCCGGCGCTCATGTTCCTCGCGCTGCTCTTTTTCGTGCCGGATACGCCGCGCTGGTTCGTGATGCGCGGCAGGGACCGCGAGGCTCTGCGCGAGCTCGAGCGCGTCAACGGCGCGGCCGCCGCCCCGGGGATTCTCAGCGACATCGAGCGCTCCCTCACGGTGCGCAGCGAGCGGCTCCTCGCCTTCGGGCTGCCGGTGCTCGTGATCGGGATCCTCCTGTCGGTCTTCCAGCAGCTGGTCGGCATCAACGCGGTGCTCTACTACGCGCCGCTCATGTTCAGGAACCTGGGCGCCTCCACCAACTCCGCGTTCCTGCAGACCGTGGTGGTCGGGGCCGCCAACCTCGCCTTCACGTTCGTCGCCATCGCCACCGTGGATCGCCTCGGGCGCAAGCCCCTGCTCGTGATCGGCTCGAGCGCGATGGCGGTGGCGATGCTCGCCCTGGGGGCTTTGTTCGCGGCGCACGCGGTGGGGCTCTGGGCGCTCGTGGCGGTCATCGCCTACATCGCCGGCTTTGCGCTCTCCTGGGGACCGGTCGTGTGGGTGCTGCTCGCTGAGATGTTTCCCAACTCCATCAAGGGCAAGGCGATGGCGATCGCGGTGGCCGCGCAGTGGCTCGCGAACCTGTTCGTCTCCTGGTCGTTCAAGGTGCTCGACGGCAACAGCTGGCTCAATGCGCATTTCAACCACGGCTTCGCCTACTGGATCTACGGGGCGATGAGCGTGCTCTCGGCGGTGTTCGTGCTGCGCTACGTGCCCGAGACCAAGGGCCGCACGCTGGAATCGATCCAGGAGCTGTGGCACAAGGGCCGCGCCGGCGAGCGGCTCGCCTCGGCCAAGGCGCTCGAGTGAGCGTTGAGCGGCTGCGCGGGGATCAGCGCTTGTCCGCCCGAGTGCGCCGGGTGAGGTCGATGCGCTGCACGCCGATGTCGATGACGCGGCGCATGGCCGCGGCGGCCGCCGGCTCATCGCCCGCCTCGATCGCCGCGAGGATGTCGGCGTGGGCGGCCACGGTCGCCTGGTAATCGAGCGGGTCGTCGATCGGGGAGCTGTACATGAACGAGGCGACGAGCGCCGTGTCGATGACGCCGGCCGCCGAGCGCATGAGGGGGTTGCCGGTGGCGTTGCCCACCGCCAGGTGAAACTCGAGATCCGCCTCGGCGAAGCTCTGGCGGCTGTGCCCGTCGCGGCGCATCTGGGTGAGGCACTCGCGCAGGCGCGTGAGGTCCTCGGCACGGTGGCGCTGCGCGGCGAGCGCCGCCGCCGCCGGCTCGATCGCCCGGCGGATCTCCACCAGGCAGTGCATGAACTCGTCATCGAACCCGAGGCGCACCCGCCACGCGAGCACATCGACGTCGAAGTAGTTCCAGTACATGCGCTCGCGCACCCGGGTGCCGACGCGCGTCTTGGCGATCACCAGGCCCTTGGCGGCGAGGGTCTTCATGACTTCGCGGATCACCGTGCGCGAGACGTGAAAGCGCGCGATGAGCTCCGGCTCCGGCGGCATGTTGGTGCCCGGCGGATAGCGGCCCTGAAGCAGCTCCATGCCGAGGAGCGCGGCGATCTGGTCGTGACTCGACTTCGCCCGCTCGAGGTTGAGGCGGCTCAGGAGCGGCGGCGGCTGCGGCATGCGATCGCCCGCCTAGGTATTTTCCGCCGGACCGTCGAGTGGCACATCGAACCCCGCTATCATCGAGGAGGGCGGCCGCAGGAGAGCGGCTAGGATACTATTTTTCATCGCGGCAGGTTTTTTCCCAAGTCGAGGCCCATCATGAGCGAGCAGGTAATCGTGACATACCGCGGGGCGGTGTGCGAGGTGCGCTTGAACCGGCCCGAGAAGCGCAATGCGCTCACGCTGGACATGTACCGCACGCTCGCCGAGGCGATCGCCACCGCCGAGGCGCTCGATGAGGTGCACGTCGTCCTGCTGAGCGGCGCGGGCGCCTGCTTCACCGCCGGCAACGATCTGAAGGACTTCCTCGCCGGGCCGCCGATCGACGATCCGACCCATCCCACGGGCCGCTTCGTGCGCGCCGTGGCCGCGATGAACAAGGTGTTGATCGCGGCGGTGCACGGCCCGACGGTGGGCCTCGGCGTGACGCTGCTCCTGCACTGCGATCTGGTGATCGCGGCCGAGCGCAGCACGAAGCTGATCGCGCCGTTCGTGCAGCTCGGGCTGGTGCCGGAGGCGGCGAGCACGCTGCTCCTGCCGGCCCTGATGGGCCATCAGCGCGCCGCGGAGCTGCTGCTGCTCGGGGAGCCGCTCGATGCGCCGGCCGCGAAGGCCTGCGGCCTGGTGAACCGGGTGGTGGACGATGAGGGGCTCATGGAGGAGGCGAGGACGCTCGCCGAGGCGCTCGCCTGCCGGCCGCGCGAGGCGCTGCGCGCCGCCAAGCGCCTGCTGCGCCACGGGCGCACGCAGGATGTGGCCGGGCGGATGGAGGAGGAATTGCACGAGTTCGCCGCGCGCTTGAAATCCGCGGAGTTCGCCGCCGCTGCGCAGGCGTTTTTCGCCGGGCGCTGAGTCTCCAGGGCCGCCCTCGCCCGGTGGGCGATCGGCCATCGCAGCGGGCGAGCCTGCCCGCGGGAACTCAGCCTCTCGCCCAGAAGAGCGTCGCCATGCCGGCGAAGGTCGCAAGGAGCGAAGCGCTCACGTGGGTGGCCACCTCGGTGAGCGCCCAGCCCGTCTGGCCGCGCTGCAGCGCGCTCACCACCTCGGCCGAGAACGTCGAGAAGGTGGTGAGTCCGCCGCAGAAGCCGGTGATGACGAACAGCCGCCACTCCGCCGGGAGCGCGGGGTTGCGCGCGAAGAAGGCGATCGCGAGGCCGATCACATAGGCGCCGATGATGTTGGCGGCGAGCGTGCCGGGGGGAAGGGAGGGAAAGAGGCCGTTCAGGCGATTGCCGAGCCACCAGCGCAGCAGCGCCCCGCCTGCCGCCCCCACGCTCAC
>JAJZVF010000043.1 GCA_021845825.1 Pseudomonadota bacterium
CATGCCCTCCTCCGCATACGCCGGCTCGTGCGCCGTCGTCATGATCCGATTGCGCAGCGTGAGGTGCTTCAATTGGTAGGGCTGCAGCAGCGGATCGCTCGAAGTCACGAGTCTTGTCCTGAATGCGCCGACTCGGGGCCGACCATACCCCCGCGCCCCGCGCTGCGGCCTCGGCTTTCGCGCGCAGTTGCTAGGAAATCCGCCATTTCAGCCCTCCCCGGCCGGGGGATTCGCGGCGGGCTCGACCATGGGAGCGCCGCGCGGTATAACGCGCCGGATCCCCGCTGGGCTTGCCATGACCCCCACGACAGCCGACGTCGAGGCTTTCCGCTTGATGCGCGCCGGGCGCCTTGCCGAGGCGCTGGTCCTCGCGCAACGGGCCGTCGCCGGCAAAAGCGTCTGCACCTCCGCACACGGGCTGCTCGCGACGATCCTCGTGCTGCTCGGCCGCGCCCCGGAGGCGGACGCGGTCATCGAGCATGCCGCCGCACTCGCGCCGGCCGGCGCGGACGCCTGCGATGCCCTTGCCTACGTCTCGATGAATCTCGGTCACCACGTGCGCGCCAACGCTCTGTATCGACGCGCCGTCGAGCTCGCGCCGGGTACGCCCCGGCATTGGTACAACCTCGCCGCCAGCGAGCGCAGCTTCGGCAGGCTCGCGCAGGCGGAGGCGGCCTGCGATCGGGCGATCGCCCTCGATGAGCACGAATATCGCAGTTACCTGCTGCGCTCGGAGCTGAGGGTGCAGACGCCGGGGGACAATCATGTCGCGCAGCTGCGCGAGCGGCTCAGCCGCCCGGGGCTCGCGGATGGAGCGCGGGTATCTCTCGGCTATGCCCTCGGCAAGGAGCTCGATGACCTGCAGCGGTTCGATGAGGCGTTTCACTGGTTCTCGCAGGCCGCCCGCACCCGCCGCCGTCATCTGTCGTACGACATCGCAGTCGATGAGCGCAAACTCCGGCGCATTGCCGAAGCATTCCCGCGGGGCGCACCGCCGCCGCGCGCCGACGGGGATGACTCCGGACGGTTCATTTTCATCGTCGGCCTGCCGCGCTCCGGCACGACGCTGCTGGAGCGCATTCTCACCGGCCTGCCCGGCGTACGCTCCAACGGCGAAACCGACAACTTCGCGCGCGCGCTTCTCGGCGCATCCGCCGGGCGCACCGACCCCGCCGGCACCCCGGGTCCGGACGTATTCGAGCGGGCGGCGGCGGCGGATCCGGCCGCCGTCGCCGCCCGCTATGCGCAGCTCGCGGGCAGCGGTCGAGGCGAGGAGTTCCTTCTCGAGAAACTGCCGATGAATTATCTGTATCTCGGCGCCATCCGGCGTGCCTTGCCGCGGGCGAAGCTGCTGCTCGTGAGCCGCGCCGCCCTCGACAGCTGCTTCGCCATGTACCGCACCCTGTTCGGCGCGGCCTACCCGTTCAGCTACGATTTCGAGGATCTGTCGCGCTATTACGCCGCCTATGCCCGCCTGGCGGCCCACTGGCGGAGCACCCTGGGCGAGGCCGTCCACGAGGTGTGCTACGAGAGGCTGGTGGCCGAGCCGCGCGCCACGGCGCGCGCGGTGGCGTGCTTCTGCGGTCTTGACTGGCAAGACCGCGCCCTCGCGGTCGAGAACAACTCCGCGGTGTCCCTCACCGCGAGCGCCGCACAGGTGCGGCGGCCGATCTACGGCTCCTCCTCAGGACGCTGGCGCCATTACCGCGCGCATCTCGCCCCGCTCATCGAGGGGCTGCGCAGCCGAGGGATCCTGCTGCCCGATGGGGCCTGACCGCGGGCGCGGGCACATGCCCCGAGAGCGCCTGCGCCGCGCAGCGGCCGCTCGCCCGCGGCGGGGCGCGCGCGCCCACAGTCCCTGCCGCTCACCAGTTACCCGGCGCTCCGGGCGGCGGATGCAATGCATAATCGGCAGGAGGCCGCGCCCCGAGCAGATGGCGCACGAAATAGTCCCAGCTGCGCCGCAGCGCGTAAAGCCGCGCCGCACCGCGGTACGTGTGCCCCTGATTGGGCAGCATGATCAGACTGAAGTTCTTGTTGGCATCGATCAGCGCCTTCACGAGCAGCATCGTCAGGTAAGGCGGGACATTCCGGTCCATGGTGCCGTCGATCAGCAGGAGGTGCCCGCGCAGATTGGCTGCGTAGTGCTGATCGTCCTGCCGGTCGTAATTCGAGTGTCCGTCGGGCCGGCGCTTGAGCAGACCCATGTACTGCTCGCCCCAGTCCGCCTCGTAGCCCCTCTGGTCGTAGTTGCCGGACTCGGCTACGCCTACCTTGAAAAAGCTCGGATAGCGCAACATCGCGGCCACGGCCGCATAGCCGCCGCCCGAATGCCCGAGGACGCCCACCCGCCGCACATCGATCCACGGGTAGCGGCGGGCGAGCTCGCGGATGGCTGCCACCTGGTCGGGCAATGTGTTGGTTATCAGCTCGCCGTGATAGGCGTCCTGAAAGCGCTTCGAGCGCAGCGACGTGCCCCTGCCATTGATCTGCACGACGATGAAGCCAAGCTGCGCCAGGGCCTGCGAGTCCCCGTGCGCCGCCTCGAAGCCCCAGTGCATCATGCTGCCGATCTGCGGCCCGGGATAGATCCGGTCGATCAGCGGGTATTTGCGGCCGGCGTGAAAGTCGGTCGGCTTGAACATCAGCCCGTAAAGATCCGTGCGCCCATTGCGAGCCTTGACGATGATCGGCACCGGCGGCCGCCAGCCGACGGCGCGCAGAGGCGCGATATCGGCTGTCTCGAGTGTGCGGATCAGCCGGCCGCCGCCGGTGCGCAGCACGGTGACCGGCGGCGTCTCGGGCGTGGAGTAGGTGTCGACGAAATAGCGGCCCGAGGGCGACATCGACACGACGTGGTCGGCGATCTGCGGGGTGAGCAGGCGCAGATGGCGGCCGTTGAAACCCACCCGATAAAGATAGGCGAAGTAGGGATTGCCCGGCTCACGGCCCACCCCGAGCAGATAGAGCAGGCGGCGCTTGCGATCGACTTTCAGCACGTCGACGACGTTCCAGGGACCGGCGGTGATCCGGTTCTCGAGCTTGCCGCTGCGCGTGTCGTACAGGTACAGATGTCCCCAGCCGTCGCGCTGCGAGAACCAGATCGCCTGGTGGCTGCCGAACAGATACCGCCAGTTCACCGCATTCTGATACGGTCCGGTGGCGGACTCGTAGAATGTCTTCACCCGCTCCGTGATCACCGTGCGCACGGCGCCCGTTACGGCGTTCGCGACCCGCAGCCAGGCTGTCTTGTGGTCCCGCGACACCGATACGAACGCGAGCCGCCGGCCGTTCGGGCTCCACTGCACGTCGGTGAGCGAGCCGTCCGGGCCGCAGTCGAGGGCGTAGCAATGCGCGGTGCGCGCCTGATCGGGCGGCATCTTCAGGCGCACGACCTTGCGAGCGGCCACATCGATGACCACGCGATCGATCGTCGGCACCACCTTGTCGCCCGGCATGGCGTACGGCCACGCCTCGATCTCCGGGTGCCCGACCCCGGTCCTCACGAGATACATGTCGGCAACTCCACGCTCATCGAGCTGATAGGTGGCGATGCGCGCCGAATCGGCCGACCAGCTGACGATCGCCCGAGCGGAGTGCTCCCAACCCATGTTGTCGGTGGCGTAGCCGAAGTCCTTCGCGCCGTTGAAGGTGAGCTGCGTGTCGGCACCCGTGGCGAGGTTGCGCACCCACAGATTGTGCTCTCGAATGAACGCCGCCCACTTCCCGTCGGGCGAGCGCGCATCGTCCGGACTCAGCGCCGGCACCGACCGGCACCGATCACGGCGCATGCCGCAGGACCAGCGACGCGCCCCGATATGGAATGACACGGTGGCGCCGCCGCGCGAGAGCTCGAAAGTGTCAAACGGCAGGCGCCCGGCAGCGTAGTGCACGCCGGCGGCGGCCGAAAGCGCCGCGGCGAGCCGCGCCTGCGCGAAGGCCGGCCGCCGCTCGCCGGTCGCCGCATTCACCAGGATGAACTCGCTGCCGTGAGCGGTGCGCGTCCGGTACCAGAAGTGCCGGTTGTCGAGCCAGGTCACCCGGCTCACGGCGTGCAGCACGAGCGGGTCGGTGTTGTAGGGCATGAGCCTGGCGGCGCGCGCGTAATCCGCGTCCGTGAGCGCCCCGGGCGCCGCTGCGGCGGCGGATGCCGCCAGGAGCAGCGCGGCCGCCCACGCCGCGCGTCGCCCGAACACACGCAAGCTGTACAGCGAGACCATGAACTTCCCCCTTGCCAAGGCTTGCGGCGGCCGGACCGCCGCAAGCGGCCCGAATTGCGGGCGAGCGGCGCTCAGAACAGGTACGTCACGCGTACGCCGATCATCCGCGGCTGGTTGACGATGGTATCGTCCGTGAGATCGTCAAAGGCGTTCGGCAGCGGCGGCGGCACCAGCAGCTCCTCCTTGTCGAGCAGGTTCGTGACATAGAGCGTGTAGCGCAGCGGATCGTGGCTGATCGATGCCGACATGTTCATCACGAAATAGCTCGACGAGCGCTGCGCCGGCACATTACCCGTCGGCAGCCCCATCCTGATCGGGCTGTGATAGCTGCCGTTCACCGACAGCGCGAGCATGTAGCCCGGGGTGAGCATGTGCCGGTAATCGACCGCCGCGGTGATGCTGGTTCTCGGGCTGCCGGGCAGCCGGTCGCCCGTCTCGCCGGTGAGCAGTCCCGGAACGATCACCCCGGCGCCGTTGTTGGCCGGCAAGGAGAAGTTGCTGGTGAGCTTGGCGTCGGCGTAGGAGACGCCGAAATCGTAGGTGAGACCCCGCACGAACAACGGCCCGGCCGACTGGAACTCGACGCCCTTCGACTGCGCGGTATTGCCGTTGAAGACGGCGAGGTTGCCCGAGGGCAGGCTCTCGAAGATCTGCGGGTTGTCCCAATATATGTCGAACACGTCAAACGCGTAGCTCAGCCCGTCGGCGAACCGGCCTTTCAGGCCGACTTCGTAGTTGTTCGTCCGGTCCGGCTTGTAGCCGGAGAGCAGTGGACTTTCCGCGAACGGTCCGGTGAGCGGCACCGAGTTGGCGCCGCCGCGGCGGAACCCTTGTGACCAGAGGATGTAGGCGTACTGATCGCCGGCGTACTCGTAGGAAACGTCGAGTTTGCCGATGTTGGCAGAAGCGGGCGCGCTGCGCGGCGTTGCCGGAATCAGCGTCGGGAAGGTGTAGTCGAGGTAGAGCTGCGCGTCGGTGAACTGCTGCACGAAGTGGCGCAGGCCGCCGGTGACATCGAGGCGGCCGGTAATGTGCAGAGTGAGGTCGCCGTAGACCGATTCCTGCTGGAAATGTTGGGTATCGACCTGCATGAAAGTGACGTCGTTCGGGCCGCTGGTGACCAGGCAGTCCGGATAGCTCGAGCCGTAGTAGACGGGGGCGGTGCAGCCCTGCGCGACCGAGCGCTCCGGCGAGCCGGGGTTCGCGATGACCCAGGTGCCCCCGCGCCGCTGAGTCTCGTAGAACGCGCCGAAGACGTAGTCGAGCCGGTGCCAGAGCGGGGTCTTCGACACCAGTCGCACTTCCTGGGTGAAGGTGTGTGCCGAGTCGCCGAACTGATAGTCATAGACGAAGCGCGGATTGGCGGGTGTACCGGCATAGTACGGTATCCAGAAGCCTCCGGCGGTGCCGGCGATGTTATAGGTATCGTCCTCGAGAGTCTGCCCCGTGGTCGTCTGATAGGAGCTCGTCGAGGACAGCGTGGCGAATCCCAGATCGTAGCTCATGTCGAGGCTGGTGAGATTCGTGTAGCGCGTGTAGGGCTGGTTGACCTGGGAGAACTCCTGATAGGGCCCCCCGGGCGGCAGGGTGACGTGCGGATCGAGCGGGGACACCCCACCTGGAAAATCCGGGTTCACCTGCGGTCCGCCGTCGCCGCGCAGCCCGCTGTGCAGGATGGCGAGCAGGGCCTTGAAGCTCGCGGTCGGCTGCCAGAGCAGCGCAGCGCGTCCCGTGAAGGTCTTCTCGTAGTTCCAGCCGCTGCGGTGGCCGTAGATCCCGGAGCTGCCGACAGGATCGGCGGGATCGGCGAGCAGCGGCACGCCGCTCACCCCCGGGTTGGTGCGCTTGAGCAGTCCATAGACATTGATCCAGCCGGGCTGATCGTCGTACTTGGCGGCCGCGCGGAAGGCGAGGTGATGGCCGATCGGCAGGTTGACGACCCCGGCGAGCGTATAGCCCTTGCCGCTCGAGTGCGCGATGCCGTCCCCTCCCACCTGTGCCCAGCCTGACACCCTGTTGAGCCGCGGCTCGTTCGGGATCAGGCGGATCGCGCCGGCGAGCGCGCCGGCGCCGTAGAGCGTGCCCTGCGGGCCGCGCAACACCTCGATGCGCTTCAGGTCGATGAGCTGGATGTAGCCGGAGAGCGGCGAGTTGTTGACATAGATGCCCACCGGACTTTGCTCGAAGGAGCGGAATCCCCGCGGCTCGCCGTTGGCGTTGATGCCGCGGATGGTCGGCTGCACGGCGCCCGCGAAGCGCGCGCCGTAGTCGAACATGCTGAGGCCCGGCACGTAATTGGCGAGGGACGAGAGGTTGGTGACACCGGCATCGGCCAGCTGCTGCGGTGTGACGACGGTGATGCTGTACGGAACGGACTGGATGGTCTCGCGCCGCCGGCTCGCGGTGACGATGATCTCCCGCAACACCTGCCCCTGCCCGCCGGCTGCCGAAGCGCTCGACCCGCCTGCCCGAGAGGCGGCCTCCGCGACATGGGCGGCGGCGGGCATATGGGCGGCACCGTAGAGCGCGAGGCACACGGCCGCGCCCACCGTGGTGAGCGCCCGACCCCGTCCCGCAATCACCGGCGCGGCGCCGCCGCGCCTTGCATTCGAGCCTTTCATCGCGATCGCCCCCGAGAGCTGGTTGTAGTGACAGACAGTCGCACCCGCTCGCCCCCCGGCGCCTCACCGGGGGGCGTATGGCCGCGGGTCTTGTGGGCGGGACGATACCCGCGCCGGGCTCGAGCCGCCTTCGTTGGCGCAGCGGATTTGCTAGGAGTTCGGCCGCATCAACGCGTCCTGCCGCGGCGCACGTCGATCGGGCGCATGCCGAAGTGGCGGCGGAAAGCCGTGGTGAAGGAAGTAGGATGGGCGTAGCCGATCGCCTCGCCCGCCTGCTCGACCGTGGCCCCCTGATCGCGAATCAGGGTGAGGGCATGGCGCATCCGGCAGCGCAGGCTGAAGTCGAAGATCGTTTCGCCGAACACCGCCTTGAAGCCCTTCGTGAGGATCGACTTCGACATGCCGACCGAGCGGGCGAGCTTGTCGATCGTGGGCGCGGGCGCGAACTGGCGCATGAGGACGGCGCGCGCGGCGTGCAGACACTTGAGCTCACGCTCGCTGTACCGCTCCGCCGGCGCCCCGGTGAGCGACGAAAGGCTCGCCACCGCGTGACAGACCAGCTCGAGCGCGAGCGCCTCGCTGTATACGAGCGCGAGCGGACCGGCATGCCGATTGTTGATGAGCCGGGTGGCGACCTCGAGCGTCTGCGAGGACAGCGGATACTGGCAGTAGTTGATCTTCTCTCCGCCGCTCGAAGCGAACGCCTTGAGCGGCTCGGGGACTTCCACTCCCGAGGGCAGGAAGGTCTGTGCAAGGAACTCCGGCCGCATGCTGACGATGATGAATTGCTCGCGGGCGCGCGGCGCCGTCCACTCGCTGATGTCCACGCCCTTCGGCTGCGACCAGACCAGGAGCGAGGGATGGTTCCAGCGCACCGGCTCGGTGCGACTCACCGCCAAGGTGAGGTCGCCTGAGATCTTGAAGTCAAACTGCACGAGCCCGTCGCCCGGCACGAGCTCGACCCGGGGATCCTTGTACGCGAAGTTGGCGACCACGACATAGATCTCGTCGCGGATGCGGGTGAATTCCCAATAGCCCTCGCCCTCCTCCGGGGCGAGCGCCACGCGCGCGCCGATCACATCCCGCGTCGGGTGACGCAGGATACGCTCGACATGCGGGGCGCGCTCGAGACTTGCGAACGCATCCGCGAGGGTATGGCCGGGCCCGGCCAGTATCGCCCGGAACAGCCCGAGGTTGCCGGACCAGCCTCCGCTCCCTTCCCCGGGCTTGTGGCTTGCCGAGATCACGCTCAACGATTCTCCGCCCGCTCCCGCCGCAACGAATCCTGCTCGCCGGCAATCTTGGCCGAACTCCTAGCAATGGTACACGGGAACCAAGACCCGGGTGCACGGCGCGGCGCTATCGTCTCCCATGCTCAGGCAACCAGTGCGGATGCGACCGAGGGGAACAGCGCCCATGACCGATCAAGCGGCGGTGCCGCGCAGAGCCCGGCCGAGCGCCCGGGAATCACGCAAGGCGCAGCGCGCCGTCGGCCCGGCGGGCCCGGCGTACATCACTCGCGCCATTCCCCCCTACGAGCTGCTCTCGCCCGAGGGGCTCGCCGCCGTCGAGCGGCACGCCGACCGGCTGCTCGAGGAGATCGGCCTGGAGATCCGCGGGGACGCCGAGGCGGTGCGGCTTTGGCGGCAGGCGGGTGCGAGCATCACGGACCAATGCCGGGTGCATGTGCCGGCGGGACTCGCCCGACAGATCGTTCGGCGCACGGCCCCGGGCGAATTCACCCAGCATGCGCGCAATCCCGCCCACAGCGTGCGCATCGGCGGCGCAAACACCGTGCTTTCGCCGGCTTACGGATCGCCCTTCGTATCCGATCTTGAGGGCGGTCGCCGGTACGGGACGATCGAGGACTTCCGCAATTTCGTCAAGCTCGCCTATCTTTCCCCCTGGCTGCACCACTCCGGCGGCACCGTGTGCGAGCCGGTCGATGTACCGGTGAGCAAGCGCCACCTCGACATGGTGTACGCCCACATGCGCTACTCCGACAAGCCGTTCATGGGATCGGTGACCACCGCGGCGCGGGCGGCGGACTCGATCGACATGTGCCGCATACTGTTTGGGGCGGATTTCGTCGAGCACAATTGCGTCATTCTGGGCAATGTCAACGTCAACTCCCCGCTCGTGCTCGACGGCGAGGCGAGCCGTGTCATCCGCACCTACGCTGCCGCGAACCAGGCCCCGGTGTGCGTGCCGTTCATCCTCGGCGGAGCGATGGGACCGGTCACCACGGCGGGGGGCCTCGCGCAGTGCTTCGCCGAGGCCATGTTCTGCGTCGCGCTCGGCCAGCTCGAGCGTCCCGGCTCACCGGCGATTCTCGGCAACTTCCTCTCTTCTATGTCGCTGCGCAGCGGCGCCCCGACTTTCGGCACGCCCGAGCCGGCCCTCGCCTACTTCGCCATCGGCCAGCTCGCCCGCCGGCTCGGTGTCCCGTTGCGCTGCGGCGGAAACCTCTGCGCATCGAAGGTTCCCGACGCGCAGGCCGCGTACGAGAGCGCGAACTCGATGTGGCCCGCATTCCTCGCCGGAGCGAACTTCGTACTGCATGCGGCGGGCTGGCTGGAAGGGGCCCTCGTCATGTCGTACGAAAAGTTCGTCATGGACGCCGACCAGTGCGGTGCCCTGCACGTCCTCGCCCGGGGTTTGGCGTTGGATGAGAACGCCTTCGCGCTCGACGCGTTCCGTGAGGTCGGGCCGGGCAAGCACTTCCTCGGGTCCCGGCACACCCTGGCCAATTTCGAGACGGCTTTCTACGATTTCGAGCTTTCCGACAACAATTCCTTCGAGCAATGGAGCGCCGAGGGAGCGCAGGATCTGCTCGCGCGCGCCAACAAGCGCTGGCGGGCGATGCTCAAGAGCTACGAGGCGCCGCCGCTCGATCCGGCGAAGGACGCGGCGCTGCAGGAGTTCATGGCGCGCAGAAAAGCCGCCCTGCCCGATGAGACGGCCTGATGAGTCGGCCTGCAGGGCCCGTGCATCCTCATGTGCCCGCCAACCGCAGACCGCTCGCCCGCACCTGGCAGGCTCGTGATCCGTGCAGCGGGCGCCGCCGGCCGCGGCAGGCCGGCGCACCCGGGTCGTGAGCGGCCCGGCCGATACTGAAAACGCATCGCGCCATCGCTTCGCGGCATACCGGCACGGCGCGCAACATCGGCGCAGCACCGTGGTAACATGGTGCGCAATCCGCTCGGCAGCGAGCAGCGCCCCATTCCGATCAGGCGGCATGCTCCGCCGCACGCCTGCGACGAGTCACCCATCGTGAGCTCCCCACACGAAGGCGACAGCCTTCATCCCACCTCGAGTGCGCTCTCGGCGACCTGGCAGCTGTTGCTCGGCGTGGGCATTCTCATGCTCGGGGCGGGCCTGCAGAGCACCGAGATCAGTCTGCGCGCCACGCTCGAGGGATTCGCCGCACCGATCACCGGTATCGTGATGTCGTGCTACTACCTCGGGTACCTGTTCGGGACGGCGGCAGCGCCCCATCTGGTGCGGCGCGTCGGGCACATCCGGGTATTCGCCGCCATGGCGGCAGTTGCCTCGGCGACCATCCTGGTGCAGGGCATATTCGTGCATCCGCTCGCCTGGGCACTGCTGCGCGGCATCTCGGGGCTGAGCTTCGCGGCCATCTATGTCGTGGTGGAGAGCTGGCTCAACGACACCTCCACCCGTGCAACCCGCGGCCGGCTGTTCGCCGTCTACATGGTGGTGCTGTACATCGGGCTCGGCGGCGCCCAATTTCTGCTCATCCCGGCCAATCCGCGCACGGCAACGCCCTTCATGCTCGCCGGGGCCTTCATTTCTCTCGCCATGGTGCCCATCCTGATCGCCGCTCAGCGGGCGCCGGAGATCGCCCTGCCGCGCAAGGTGAGCTACCGGGAGCTCTATCGCAACTCGCCCCTTGGCGTAGTGGCCGTGACCATCGCCGGCATGGTGACCTCGAGCGTCTACTCCATGGGGCCGGTCTACGCGCAGCTCTCCGGCCTCAGCACCTCCGGAGTGGCCACTTTCATGGGCGTGAGCGTGCTGGCCGCCGTCCTCGGCCAGTACCCGATCGGGCGATTGTCCGATCGCGTGGACCGTCGCTCGGTGATCGCCGGGGTATGCGTCATCGCCGGGGTGTGTGCAACGGTATTGACGGTGTTCCGCCACCTGCCCCAATTGGTCTTCCTGGCCCTGACCGCCGCTTTCAGCGTCGTAGCGTTCACGATCTACTCGCTCGGGGTATCGCACGTGAACGATCAGCTCGAACCCTCCCAGATGGTCGCCGCCAGCGGGGCACTGCTGCGTCTGAATGGCCTGGGCGCTGCCGTCAGCCCCGTGGTGCTCGGCAGCCTCATCGCCGCCTTTGGCCCGAGGTCCTATTTCGCGACGCTCGCCTCGCTCACGCTTCTGCTCACTGCCTTCGACCTGTGGCGCAAGCATCGCCGTCAGTCCGTGCCTGCCGAGCTCAAAGGCCGGTTCGTTGCCGCCGGACCGCAGGGCCCGGGGCCCCGCATCGCCACCAATCCGCTTGCCCTCTCGGACGCTGCCGGCCCGCCGGACCGCACCGCGGGCGCCCCGGCGCAGACCGAGTCCGACGACGGTTCCACCGAAAAGGTGAGACATTGATCAACGGGCGCACACGCTTGACCGGCAGAATGTCGTCTACGGGCATGCGGCCGTCGCAATTGCACCAGCTTTCCGGCCCCTCTCCATTACCCTTCCACTGGCAAGACCCTATCGGGAGCTAGCATGACAGACGAAAGCGAATTCAATCTGCGCGACCTGAACGATCAGGAGTTGGTCGAGCAGGTGCATGACGATCTGTACAACGGACTGAGAGACGAAGTCGTCGAGGCGACGCGGATTTTCCTCGCGCGGGGCTGGAGCGCGGACAAGGTGTTGAATGACGCGCTCGTCGAGGGCATGCGCATCGTCGGCATAGACTTTCGCGACGGGATTCTGTTCGTGCCCGAGGTGCTGCTCGCGGCGAACGCCATGAAGGCGGGCATGGAGATCCTGCGCCCGCTGCTCGCCGAAACCGGCGCCGAGCCGATCGGCAAGGTTGTCATCGGCACCGTCAAGGGCGACATCCACGACATCGGCAAGAACCTGGTCTCCATGATGCTCGAGGGCGCGGGCTTCGAGGTAATCGATCTCGGTATCAACAATCCGGTGGAGAAGTACCTCGCGGCCCTCGAGCAGCACAAGCCCGACATCCTCGGCATGTCGGCTCTGCTCACCACCACGATGCCTTACATGAAGGTGGTGATCGACAAGATGCGCGAGCTCGATATCCGCAAGGACTACATCGTGCTGGTCGGCGGCGCCCCGCTCAACGAGGAGTTCGGCAAGGCCGTAGGAGCCGATGCGTACTGCCGCGATGCGGCGATCGCGGTAGAGACGGCCAAGAGCCTGATCGCGGCCCGCCGCGCCGCGCGCGTCGCGGCCTGAAGGCCGATGCGCCCCCATGGACACACGCCGCGGCATCCTGATCATCGCCTGCGGAGCGCTCGCCCGTGAGATCAACGCGCTGCGCAGGGCCAACGATTGGGCGATCGAGGTCACGTGCCTGCCGCCGGAGCTGCACAATCATCCGCAGCGCATCGCCCCGGCGGTGCGCGCGCAGATCCGCGCCCACCGGGATGAGTACCGCGCGATATTCGTCGCCTACGCGGAGTGCGGCACCATGGGACAGCTCGATCAGGTGCTCGCCGAAGAGGGCGTCGAGCGTCTCCCAGGGGCGCACTGCTACGAGCTCTACGCCGGAGCGGCCACGTTTGCCGAGCTGGCCGATGCCGAGCCCGGCACCTTCTATCTGACCGACTTTCTCACGCGACACTTCGAGCGCCTGGTGATACGCGGACTCGGCATAGACCGGCACCCTGAACTCGCCATGGAGTACTTCCGCCACTACCGCAAGCTCCTCTACCTCGCCCAGGAGCGCTCGGGCGCGCTCATGGAGCAGGCGCGGCAGGCCGCAGCGCGGCTGGGTCTTGCCTTCGAGTATCGCTTCACCGGATACGGCGAGCTCGGCACCCGTCTCGCCACCCTCGCCGCAGGCGCCGCACCGACATGGCAAACCTGATCATCATCTCCTGGCGGGACATCCCCGCTCAAGTGCTCGTCAAGCGCGGACGCGAGACGGCCAAGGTACAGCTCTCCCAGCGCTTCCAGGAGGCGGTCGATCGCGCCGCGATGCGCGCCGGACGGGGCAGCTCGAACGCCTACCTCGCCGACTGGCAGCGCAGCCCGCCCCGGCCCTGCGGGGAGGACCTCCCCGCCGAGGCGGCTGCGGAGGCTGCGCGGATCGAGGCGGCCTACAGCGACGAGCGCCTCGAGCAGCTCGTGCGCTCCAAGGGAGTGGACGCCTCTTCAGACACTCCCTTCTCGCCCGAGCCGAGCAATATTTAGATGTACGCCGTACGACTCTGGTCGGTGCGCCACGCACGCGGCCTGAACGCCTTCTACCGCGGCTTCGAGACCGTCCTCGCCGGCTTGCATCCGCTTTTCAAGCGCATCGGCTATGAGCGCCTCGAGCGTCCGGTGGCCGCCGTCGAGCACTCGGTGAAGGGCCTGTTGTTCGACTGCAGGATGTGCGGACAGTGCCTGCTCTCCTCCACCGGCATGTCCTGCCCGATGAACTGCCCCAAGCAGCTTCGCAACGGCCCCTGCGGCGGAGTACGCGACAACGGCCATTGCGAGGTGCGCCCCGAGATGAAGTGCGTCTGGTACCAAGCGGTAGCCGGCAGCGCGCGCATTGCCGGCGGCCGCGAGGCGCTGAGCCAGGTGCAGCCCGCCGTCGATCGGCGCCTGCAGGGCCGATCGTCCTGGCTGCGCGTCGCGCGCGAGCGCGCCGGAGCGGCCGCATGATCTTCGAGGACGAGCCGGTGCCCGGGTATCCGCTGCCGATACGGCCGGGCCACACCTCCCCCGGGCGGCTCGAGCGGATTCTGCGTGCCGGTGAGTTCGCCGTGACCACCGAGCTCGCTCCGCCCGATTCAGCCGACCCGGAAGAGGTCTACCAGCGGGCCAGGATCTTCGACCGCTACGTGGATGCCATCAACGCCACCGACGGCAGCGGCGCGAACTGTCACATGTCGAGCATGGCCGTCTGCGCCCTGCTCACCCGCCTCGGCTACGCCCCCGTGATGCAGATCTCCTGCCGGGACAAGAACCGCATCGCCATTCAGGGCGACATCCTGGGAGGGGCCGCCATGGGTGTGTGCAACATGCTGTGCCTCACCGGCGATGGGGTGCAGGCGGGCGATCACCCGCAGGCGCTGCCGGTGTTCGACCTCGACTGCATGTCGCTGCTTGCGACGGCCCGAACGCTGCGCGACGAGCACAGGTTCCTGAGCGGCCGCAAGATCACGCATGCGCCGCGGGTGTTCCTCGGGGCGGCCTCGAACCCGTTTGGGCAGCCGACCGAGTGGCGCGCCGAGCGCCTCGCCAAGAAAGTGGCCGCCGGCGCCCAATTCGTGCAGACTCAGTATTGCTACGACGTGCCGCTCCTTAAGACCTTCATGAGCCGGGTGGAGGATCTCGGGCTGTTCGGCAAGGTCTTCGTCCTGGTCGGCGTGGGCCCCCTGCGCTCGGCAAAAACTGCCGAATGGATGCGCGCGAACGTTCCCGGTCTGCATATTCCCGATGCGGTCATCAAGCGCCTCGCGGGCGCGCGCGACGGCGCGCGCGAAGGCCGCAACCTCTGCGTAGAGCTCATCGAGCAGATCCGGGAAGTGCGCGGGGTAAGCGGCGTGCATGTCATGGCCTACCGCCAGGAAGACAGTGTTCCTGAGATCATCGAGCGCTCCGGAGTCCTGCGCGGCCGGGTCCCCTGGTATCCGGGACGCGATCCGCAGGCGTCCGGGCCGCCCCCCGCAATGCAACTTTCCAACACAATGGCCGCATCATGACCGACACAGTCATCAGCTCAGCAACCCGCGAAGTCGTCATCGGCTTCGAGCGTCCCTTCGTCATGATCGGCGAGCGGATCAATCCCACAGGCCGCAAGATCCTCGCCGCCGAGATGGCCGCCGGGGATTTCTCGCGCGTCGAGGCCGATGCCCGCGCACAAGTGGCCGCCGGCGCACACATGCTCGATGTGAATGCCGGCATCCCGCTGGCGGATGAGCCGGCGATCCTCGCCAAGGCCGTGCAGCTGGTGCAATCGATCACGGACGTGCCGCTGTCCATAGACTCCTCCATCGTGGCGGCCCTGGAGGCGGGCCTCGCGGTCTACAAAGGCAAGGCGCTGGTGAACTCCGTCACCGGCGAGGAGGAGCGCCTGGAGGCCGTGCTGCCGCTGGTGAAGAAATACGGCGCGGCGGTAGTGGCGATCTCCAACGACGAGACCGGCATCTCCGAGGACCCGGATGTGCGCTTCGAGGTGGCGAAGAAGATCGTGCATCGGGCGATCGACCACGGCATACCGGCGTGCGACGTGGTGGTCGACCCGCTCGTGATGCCGATCGGCGCCATCAACAAGGCGGGCGTGCAGGTGATGCATCTGCTTCATCGGCTGCGCAACGAGCTGAAGGTGAACACCACCTGCGGCGCCTCCAACATCAGCTTCGGCCTGCCTGCCCGGGAGGGCATCACGGCGGCGTTCCTGATCACGGCGATCGGCGCCGGCATGACCTCCGCGATCATGAACCCGCTGCACGCCGAGATCGTGCGGGCCGTCATGGGGGCCGACGTGATGATGGGGCACGATCCGGACTGCGCGCGCTGGATCCGCAAGTTCCGCGAGGTGCCGGCCGGCGCCGCCCCGGGAGCCGACGGCGGCGCCGCGGGCACAGCGCGCGGCCGGCGCGAGGGAGGGCATCGCCGCCGTGTCAGCTGAGTCCAGCGCCCTCGTCGTCTTCACCCCCTCGGGCAAGCGCGGCCGTTTCCCCGTCGGCACGCCGCTCCTGCAGGCGGCGCGCTCGCTCGGCGTGGACATCGATTCGGTCTGCGGCGGACGCGCGATCTGCGGCCGCTGCCAGGTGCTCGTCATGGAGGGCGAGTTCGCCAAGCACGGCATCGTCTCCGGCGCAGAGCATCTCTCGGCGCCGGGCGAAGCCGAGCAAAGCCATGCCCGCCGCCGGCAGCTGCCGAGCGGCCGGCGCCTGTCCTGCCAGGCTTGCATCGAGGGCGACCTGCTGGTGGATGTGCCGCCCTCGAGCCAGGTGCACCGCCAGGTGGTGCGCAAGCAGGCCGAAGCGCGTGCGATCACGCTCGACCCGGTGGTGCGCCTGCACTATGTCGAGGTGCGCCAACCGGACATGCACGACCCTGCGGGCGATCTGCAGCGTCTCAAGGAAGCCCTGCGGCGCGAGTGGCAGCTCGGGGATCTCACCTGTGACCTGCAGGTCCTGCAGAGCCTGCAGCCGGCCCTGCGCAAGGGGGAGTGGAAAGTCACGGTGGCCGTGCACTGCGGATCGCAGATCATCGCAGTCTGGCCGGGATTCCATGAGCGCACGCTCGGGCTCGCGGTGGACGTCGGCTCGACCACCATCGCCGCCCATCTGTGCAATCTCGAATCCGGCGAGGTGCTCGCCTCGAGCGGCACCATGAACCCGCAGATCCGCTTCGGCGAGGATCTCATGAGCCGCGTGTCATACTCCATGATGCACCCCGGCGGCGCCGCGCAGATGACCGCCGCCGTGCGCGAGGCGCTCAACCAGCTTGGCGCCGAAGTGGCCCAACAGGCCGAAGCCGGCCCCGAGGACATCCTCGAGCTCACCTTGGTCGGCAACCCCATCATGCATCACCTGCTGCTCGGCATCGATCCGGTCGAGCTCGGCGGCGCCCCCTTTGCGCTCGCCACGGACGAGGCCACGGTGCTGCGCGCGGCAGATCTGGGCCTGAAGCTCCATCCCAACGCGAGGGTCTACGTGCTGCCTTGCGTGGCCGGTCACGTTGGCGCGGACACCGCAGGCATGATCCTCGCAGAGCGGCCCGATCTCTCCGATGACATCACCCTGCTCGTGGATGTCGGCACCAATGCCGAAATCGTGCTCGGCAACCGCCAGCGCCTGCTCGCCTGCTCGAGCCCCACTGGGCCGGCCTTCGAGGGCGCTCAGATCAGCAGCGGCCAGCGCGCCGCGCCCGGGGCCATCGAGCGGATCCGAATCAACCCCGAGACGCTCGAGCCTCGGTTCAAAGTCATCGGCTCGGATCTCTGGTCGGACGAGCCGGGGTTCGAGGAGGCGATCAAAGACACCGGCGTCACCGGCATCTGTGGCTCGGGCATCATCGAGATCATCGCCGAGATGTACCTCGCGGGCATCATCAACCAGGACGGGGTGGTGGACGGGCAGCTCGCCGCGCGCAGCGCGCGCATCGTGCCGCAGGGCCGCACCTTCAGCTACGTGGTGCAGCAGGGCGCGCAGACTTTCTCGGTCACCCAGAACGACGTTCGGGCGATCCAGCTCGCCAAAGCCGCCCTCTACGCCGGCATCAAGCTGCTGATGGAGCACTTCGGCACCGACCACGTCGATCGCATCCGTCTCGCCGGCGCGTTCGGCGCCCACATCGACGTCAAATACGCCATGCTCCTCGGCATGATTCCAGACTGCGACCTGACGCGCGTAGCATCCGCGGGCAACGCCGCCGGCACCGGCGCACGCATTGCGCTGCTGGATCTCGGCTCGCGCAAGACAGTCGAGACACTGGTGCGCAGCGTCGAGAAGATCGAGACCGCCCTCGAGCCGCGTTTTCAGCTGCACTTCGTGGAAGCGATGGGCATCCCTCACTCCACTGCCCAGTACGTGCATCTGCGCAAGGCAGTGGATCTGCCTGCACCCAAGCCGCTCGCCCCGCGCGAAAGCGCGCGCGGGCGGCGCCCACGGCCGCGGGCGGAGGCGGTCGATAGCGACTGAGCGTGACTGGCATTCATTTCTTTTTTCGGAAGCACTCATGAAACGCCTACTGGTCGGCATCAAGCGGGTTGTGGACTACAACGTGCGCATTCGCGTCAAGCCGGACGGCACCGGGGTGGTGACCGAAGGGGTGAAGATGAGCATCAACCCCTTTGATGAGATTG
>JAJZVF010000044.1 GCA_021845825.1 Pseudomonadota bacterium
CTTTCTCCTCCCGTAGAATCGGGCCGCCCGCGACCCGGGGCGAACCGGCCCTCAAGTTTGCGCCTTTCGGGCGAGAACCCTGTTCGCCTTCCCCGTTGACCGCCCGAGTGGACCGGGCTCGTGGATTTCCACGGCGATACTGATGCCGACGAGCCTCCTGACGTTATGTGAAAATTCGTTCCCCATGGGCGTGGCGGCGGCCTGATCACAGTACGCCGCCGTTGCCCGTTCCACATGCACCGTCAGCGCATCGAGGTGTCCCAGGCGCTTCAACTCCAGTCGGTATTGCGGCACGAGTCCGTCGGTACCCAAAATCAACTCGTCGGTCTGCGCCGGAAAGATATTTACCCCGCGAACGATCAACATGTCATCGCCGCGCGATGAGAGCCACTGCAGTCGCTGCACGGAGCGCGCGGTCGCGTGCAGATCGCGGATCAGCTGCACGTGCTTCTCCGCTTGTCCGCCGGACATTGGGATGACCGTGCATCCGAGGCGCTCGGCTGCGAAGTGCGCGCCGAGTCCTCCGGTGAACAATCCCTACCCGTGCGCGACCTGCACCAGGTCCCACCGCGTGCCTGCGGCCGCCCGGATTGGCCGTCCGCCGAGACTTGTGCAAGTGTGGATGTCCCCCGCCGTGCATTCCGCCGTCGTGGGCTCACGGGACGTGCCGGTCGAAGCGTGGATGCGTGAGATCTTCTCACTGGAAACCGCGAAGAGTCCGAAGCGCGCCAGGCACCCTGCGGAGATAGCCCATGGCGGCCGGACCCACGGCAGCGCCGGATGGACTCCGGCGTGCAGCGACCGGGATCCCCCGATGAATCTTCGAGCTTTATGGCGAGACGAACACCTTTATGCGTTGAATGGGTTTTGGGAGAGAACGCCTTCTACGGCGGCCGCGATGCTCAACAGCCTGCGATCGCTGCCCGCCGGTCCGTCGAGTTCGACGCCTATCGGCAGCCGTTTTGCGTCCGTCTCCGGGCCAAGACTGAATCCCGCGGGCAGGCTGATGCCGGGGATGCCGGCGTTGCTGCCCGGATCGGTATTGCGGATGTAGGTGGCGAAGGTCGGCACCCTGACGCCGTTGAGACTCACCTGCCTGTCGCAGCCGTCGATCGGACAGGCCGGTAGCGGCGTGGTGGGAAACAGCACTGCCTCCACGCAATGGCTCGCAAAGTACTCCTCATAGAGGCGCTGAATTCGCGGTCGCTCCTCGCGCAGAGCATGCCGGTACGCCTCCTCCGAAATCACCTCTTGAGCGACCTGAGCGAGAATTTCCCTGACGTCCGCACTGGCGGCGCCCGCACACAGCTCGGCGAATGTCATGTCCAGGCCGCAATCGTCCAGATACGCGGTTAAGGCCGCCCTCGTCTCCCGCAGCACCACCGGAAATCCCACGGCTGCGTTGAGCGCCGCAATATCCTTTAGATCCTTCTCGACGAACACGACCCCGGCGCGACGCAGGCGCGCCACCACATCGCGCAGTGTCCGGGCGACATCCGGATGCAACGACTCCTGAAAATGCTCACCGGGCAGACCGATTCGCAGCCCGCACAGGTCCGCCTCCTGTACTTCCGCATCGGAGTGTGCACATAGAACGGAATCCAGCAGGACGATGTCGTGCACCGTCCTTCCCATCGGCCCAATGACGTCCCGCGTCGGGCAGATGCGGGCGACCCCGCCCATCGGGTACCGACCGACGGTGGGGCGAAAACCCACGATGCCGTTGAGCGCCGCGGGAATGCGCGCGGAGCCACCCGTGTCGGTGCCGAGGCCGGCGTGCACCACGCCGGCGGCGATCGCCGCCGCGGTCCCTCCGCTGCTGCCGCCCGCGATTGAATCGATGTCGAATACATTGTGGACGGGTCCGAAGGCCGCGTTGTTGCTGGTGATGCCGAAGGCGAGCTCGTGCATGTTCGTCTTGCCGACGACGCTGGCGCCCGCTGCGCACAACATCTCTACGGCGGACGCGCTGCGCCTCACCACGTTGCGGCGCAGACTCGGCGTACCGCAGGTCGTGGGCATGTTCACGACGTCTATGTTGTCCTTGATGGCCAGCCAATATCCCGAGAGCTGACCCGCCGCGCTCCCGACATCGGTCCGCACCCGCCCGATGCTCGCCGCGAATTTCGGGTCGAGGTAGATGAAGGAGTTGAGATCGCGCCATCCGGGAATCGGATGGAGCTCAGTCCGATGTTGCTTTCCTGCGCACATGAGCCCGAGTATCAGGGTCCGCGCGAATAATCATCAATACATGGCGTGATAAATCATCACTGGTGATGACACCCGGCATCTGTCCGCTGCGCTGCCGGGGAGCTCGGCGTCTTCACCGCCCCGCAACCCAGCCTGGATTGACCATGCAACGGTTGAATCCGCGACGGGATTGTGTTCGGGCAGACATGGTCCCGGCCATACCGTGCGCCGCGACAAGATCAATGCCGCGCCGTAGCCGGCGCTTGACGGGCATGGCCACAGCGGGCGACTCGACGAAGGTCCCTGCTATGGATTATGAGTTTGTTGCGACCGGTGGCCGTGTCGTAACCTCTATCCCCTGCGCCTCGCTGCACGAGGCGCCGAACTTGAAGCACGCGAAGCAGCGGTGATGCCGCAGCATGACCCGCCTGCCCAGGCTCTCGGCGAGCGTACCTCCCTGATCGTACGCCGGATCGTCATCGACCAGCGTGCAGGCATATACCCGCATGCGGCCGCCTATTTTCACGACCATCTTGCTGTAGGCGCACATGAACTCGCGCCGCATAGCCTCGGTCTGATAGGTCGTCATGCATGTGCGCGTCACGTGCGGCACCACGGGCTGCGCGCCCGGCGTGCCGAAATCCGGGAACGCCACGATGTTGACATCCGCCGGCAGCGAGAGATCGCGCAGCAGCCGCCGGTAATCGCCCTCCACACGGGCGCGGTCCTCGCCCGCTGCCATCTGCCGGGCCACGGAGACGCGATATCCCTCCGCGTGCAACAGCTGCAGCGTCCGGCAGGCCTTGGCGAAGTTGCCGGCGCCGCGGCCCGCGTCGTGCCGCGCGGCATCCGCGTAATCGAGACTGACGCGGACGGCGAGCGGATGCGGCCTCGCCCGCAGCGCACGCAGGCTCGGCAGGCGGCGCGGCAGCGCATCCACTCCGTTGGTCAATATCAGGACGGGCGCGATGGCGAGCGCATGGTGCAGAATCCGCACCAGATCCTTGATGATGAACGGCTCGCCGCCCGTGAAGGACAGTTGCCTCACCCCGAGCGCGGCGGCTTCGTCCAGAAAGGGAAGCACATCGGCGAAGGTGACACGCTCGATGCGCCGGTCGCCGGGCTTCGAGCCCTCCAGGCAGAACGGGCAGGCGAGATTGCACGCCGTACCGGTATGGAACCAGAGCTCTGCGAGCGTATGCGGCTCGATGTAGCCGCGCGGCTCCCCGAGCGGGGTGTACAGCCAGTCGTCGCGGGCCGGCCCGTCATGCACGAGCGGCCGCGGCGCAATCCGCGCAGGGGCGTCGCTCATCGTGCCTCGTACCAGTGTGACAGTCTGACCGGAGGAACCCCCACGAAGTGCCCCAGCGCCAGCACGCGATTGCGCAGGGTGCGGCGCAGGTATCCGTCGCGCTCCCAGCGTCGAGGGTCGACCGTGATGGGAAGATCGAGCGCGACGAACCGGCCCGTATGCCTGAGGTGGCGTACCAGCGGCACCTCCTCGAACAACGGTTGCGCGGCGAATCCCGGGCCGGCCTCGTAGGCCTCGCGGCTCGCGAAAATGCCCTGATCGCCGTACACCATTCCGAAGCGGCAGCGTAGCGCGATACAACGCTCGAGGAGGCCTTTCACCGCGCCCGCCGGCCCGCCGAAGCGGAAGCGAAAATAGCCGCCCGCGGCCCCTTGCCGGACGGCCGCACGAACCGCGCCTGCCGCGCGGGCATGCGGCCGGCTGTCCGCGTGCAGGAACCACAGCACTCCGGCTGCAGCGCCGGGGACAGAGCCGGCCAGCGCGGCCGAAACGCCGGCGTTCAACTGCAGGCCTCGTCCCGCGGGCGACGGCAGCCAGCGCACGCCGTGCCGCTGGCAAAGCGCGGCGGTGTCCTCACTCCCCGCGCCATCGGCGACGATCACCTGCTCCGGCGGGGCAGCCAACCGGCGCAGCGCCGGCAGGAGTTCCGCGAGCGAACCGTCGTCGCGCAGCGTGGGCACGATCACTGCCAGCGGCGGTGTCTGCGGCGCTTCAGCGTGCATGCCGCAACCACGCTCGCACCGCCCTCGCGGCCCATGGTGTCAGGCGCCGGCGGGCGTGCTGGTCGGCGAGCCGGCGCAGGTACTGCGAGCGGGTCGGATAGGGCAGCACCAGCGAGCCGAGCCGCCCGAGCCCCGCACGCCGGTGCATCAGCAAAACCAGGGGTGCGAGCTGCTCGCCCGCATCCCGGCCGACCAGCGTGGCGCCTAGGATGCGGCCGCCGGCGTCCGCCAGCACCTCGACAAAGCCCTCCTCGGCGTCATCCGTCACCGCGCGGTCCAACTCGCTCCACTGCACCCGGTAACACTGGAAGCGGCGGCCGGCCGCCTGCAGATCCGCGGGCGCGGCCCCGGCCTGCGCGAGCTCCGGCTTGGTGTAGACGCAGCGAGGCACGACGAGCCTGTCGACCCGCGCACGTCCGCGAAACAGCGCGTTGCGGACGACAATGCGTGCCTGCGCGTCGGCCGCATGAGTGGACTGGTACGCCGAGCAGACATCTCCTGCCGCGTAGATATCCGGGTGCGCCGTGCGCAAGCGTGTATCGACCTCGATGGCGCCGCGGGCGTCGAGCCTCACACCCGCCTTCTCGAGATCCAACCCCGCCACGTTGCGCCGCCGACCGGCGGTCACCAGCAGCTCGTCGCCCACGACCCGGCGGCCGTCCTCGAGCGTCAGCACCTTGCCCTCGGAGGTCACCGCGGCGGACTGTGCTGCGCTTCCCAGGTACAGCAGCACCCCTGCGCGCCGCAGCGCGCTCGCGATGAGTCCTGCACCTTCCGCGGCCTCGAGCGGCAGCACCTGGGCGGCCGCCTCGATGAGCTCTACGTGCGTACCGAGGCGCGCGAACGCCTGCGCCAGCTCGCAGCCTGCGGCGCCGGCGCCGAGAATGATCAGCCGCCGCGGCTGCGCACGCAGCTCAAATACCGTCTCATTGGTCAACGCACCCGAGTCGGCGAGGCCCGGGATCGCCGGCAGCAGCGGCCGCGCACCGGCGGCGATCACGGTCTTGCGCGTGTTGAGCACGGTGTCGCCGACCCGGATGCTGTGTGGCGACTCGAAGCGCGCCTCGCCGAGGAAGACCTCGACCCCCGCGCGGCAATAGCGCTCGACGGAGTCGTGCTGAGCGATCCGGGCACGCACGGCACGCACGCGCTGCATGGCCTCCTCGAACGGCAATTGCCCGGCCGCCGCCAACAATGTCTTGGAAGGCACACAGCCCGCGTTGAGGCAATCCCCGCCCATGGCATGGCGCTCGACCAGAGCCACCCGGGCGCCGAGCGATGCCGCCGCCATGGCAACCACCAGACCCGCGGGCCCGGCGCCGATCACGAGCAGATGGTAGACCCCGCGCCCGGCGGGATTGCGGTAGTCCTGCGGGAAAACCAGGCGGCGGTACTCCGCGTCGACCCCACCCTGCGCCGGCGCCTGCGCCGGCTCCTGCACGGCGCTCATGCCTCACCCGCGGCAGCGTCGCCCGCCGGGAAGAGAGCGGCCGCCGGCGGGCGCGTCAATGCCGTAAGCAACTCGTTCAAGCGTTTTCTGGCCGGGCGCGGATCACGCGCCAGCGCCTCGAACGCCAGCCTGAAATCCGCCACGTGGTCGATGTCGAAGGAGCCCGACAGCCGCGCGACAGTCAGGCCTGCGGCCTGGCAACAGCGCTCGAGCGCGCCGCCGAGGGCGGACTCGCTCCAGGGCAGGCCGGCAAGCCGCGGCCATTGCACGCGCGAGCCCATGAGAGTCACGCCGCCGTCGGCCGCGGGAATCAGCACGACGTCGGCGTGTTCCAGCGTCGCGGCGGCCGCCGCGAGATCATCGGGCTGCATGCAGGGCGCATCGCTGCCGATGAACAGCACGCGCCGGCAGTGTCGGCGGCGCACGGCGGCGTCAACGGCGTTGATTCGGTGACCCAGATTGCCCTGCGGCTGGGGAATCACCCACTTGCGCCGCGGCAGCAGTCCGCGCGCCCAGAGGGCATCCTCGTCGCAGGCCGGCGAGACGACCAGGCGGCCGGGCCAAGCGGCCGCATCCTCCAGCGCGCACTCGAGCAGCGCGCAGGCGACAGCGAGCGAGTTCGCCCGGCCGAGGTCGCGGATCAGGCGCTGTTTGCCCGAGCCGGGCTGCGGCCGGCGGCAGAAGAGGACCAGAGCCGTGGAGCGAGGCGAGGCGGATTGCGGCATGTCCTCTCGATCGGGGCAGCCAGCGCATTATTGCAGGGCCTCATCATGCTCACGCCGCACCGGCTGCGCAAGCGGATCGGCATCGCCCGTCATAGGGGTATACCCCGGACAGAGGAGCTCCGAGGCCGCATCCCCGGGGTGAAGAGGCCGTGAGCGAGCCGCATGACGACCCGTGGACCGCTCACTCCCGGTTCCGCCGCGCGACGGGCTCGGCGCACCCTGCCCCCTCCTGCGCCACACGCGGCGGAAGCCGAGCTTGCACGCTATCCTCTCTCAGGGCGCGAGCTCGACGAGCGCCAGTGCATGCGCACGCAGACGCAGCCTCAGGTGCGGCGAGCCCCCCTTCAGCGCCTCGATGCGCGGTGGGGGAAGCCGGGCCGCCGCGAGCAGGATCCTGCGCTGCCGGAAGCTCGGGTATTTCGGCGAGCCCATGGCTTTCCAGGCGGCAAGCGGCGAACCGTGATGTCGGTCGACGAGCCAGATATAGGCACGCTTCGCGCCCGGGACGTTGCGGAAATCCAATGCATACGTCTTGGCCGCACCGGCCGGTCCCGGAGGAGCGTAATTCCACACGGCGATCGCCAGCATTCCGTCTGCGCGCCGCGTCACCAGCGCCGAGTGCGACGATTCGGCGAGCCGCTGCGTGCCGAGCTTGTGCAGGAGCTTGAAGTCATTGAACGACGCCTTGGGAATCCCGCCGACCGCGATCAGCCCGAAGCCTCCGTGGAACGGCGTTCTGATCACGCCCTGTTCCTCGAAGACATCGGAGAACGTCCAGTACGACATCAGCTTCACCAGACCGTCCGTGGCGCGGATCGTGTTCGCGAGCCATGGCCCGATGTAGGGTGAATCGGTGACATCGACTTCGTTGCCGGTGTAGGTGGCGTTGAATTCGCTGAAGATGATCGGCAGGTGCGGCATGGACGAAGCGAGCACCTCACGATGAACCTTTTCCACCGCACGAATCACCATGTTGCGGCGGGAGATCTGCTCGTGCCGGTGAAAGACGTTCTCGGCGCTGTCGTCGCCATACACGTGGGTCGAGACGAAGTCGACGGGCACGTGTTCGGTCGAGCAGAAACGGATGAAGGCCGGGATCCATGCCGCCTGCGCGGTCGCCGGTCCACCCACCCGCAGCAGCGGACTGACGCTCTTCAGCGCGCGTGCCGTCACCTCGTACAGGTGGAAATAGGTCGCCTGTTTCGGCTTGCCGGCCCAGAACCCGATGTTAGGCTCGTTCCAGACCTCGAAGTACCAGCGCGATACCTGCCGGATGCCATAACGCGCGATCAGGTGGCGGGCGAAATGACGGATGAGCCCCGCCCACAGGGCCCAGCTTTTCGGCGGCGCGATGTCCGGTTTGTACCAGAAGCCGTTGCTCACCTTGCGCGAGGCGAGCTGCGGCGGCATGAAGCTCAGCTCGACATACGGCCGCACGCCCTGCTTGAGCAGCGCGTCGTAGATTTCGTCAACGTAGGTGAAATTGTAGACCGGCCGGCCGTGCGCATCGAGGTGGAAGACGCCGACGCCTCGATCGAAGATGCCGTGGAAGCGCACCAGGCGAAAGTCGGTGACGCCCTTGACTTCTCGCATGTCGCGCTGGTAGTCGGCCCGCAGCGCGAGAATTGCCCGCCCCGAGCCGAACATCTGTTCCCAGAAGTGGGGGAACGGATGCTCCGGCGCCGCACCGTCGATCGCGATCCGCACCACGGGCGCCGCCCGCCCCGCTGCCTGCGCTGCCGGCAGGCCGACGCAAAGGACCACGACGGCCAGCGCAATTGCGCCCGCGGTTTGCAGTCTCACCATGCCATCCTCCGATGCATTGCGACGTAGCGGTAGTGTGCCAGACTGCGGCGCGGCTTGGCATCGAGATCATTCCGCCGCCCCGAATACGACAAGAGGAGCGTCGGCCCGGCTCCGCGGCGCATCCCCCAGCCGTTCTCCCGCGCCTGGGCGCGCCTGCAGGCCGGGCGGCTGACGACGCGCTGAGCATAGGCGTCGATGACCGGGGACTTTGCCATCAGCGGGCTGTGGCTGAACATCGCGAACGTGGTGCCAAAGAGGGTGTCCGCGGCGCTGAACCAATCGCCGAGCAGATACGGTCCGCGTGCAAGCTGTTGGATGACGGCGGACATCGCCTCCTCAGCCGCGACCCAGCCTGCGGTGCCGCGCGGAACGTCGTGGCTCAGGAATTTGGACACGAACGCCGGCTCGAGGACAGCGCTGTAGTAGGCGAGCCAGGACAGCTACGCCCCGCGATCGCGATCGTCCGCCAGGGGGCCCAGCGCGTTTTTCGGAAAGCGGTCCGTCAGGTAGAGCGCGATGGCGGGCGATTCGAAAACGACGACCCCATCGTCACAGATCGCCGGCACCTTGCCGTGAGGGTGGGGGTTCGCCGGGTCCACGGTGCCCGTGCCGTCGCGCGCAGCCGCCATGGCCTCACGTGGTCTCACCTTCCCCTCCCGCCGGCGCCTGCGTGCCAGCCTGCGGGAACAACAGCTCCCCCGCCTGCGGCTGCCGTGGCAAGTGCTCGATCGGTGCGGCCGTTGCGATCTGCGCATCCGCCGGAGCCGCCTTCAGCTCCGCGAACTTGCGCGCCGAAACGAGCACGCGAGTCTCGAGGCTCGCGGTCGCTTTGTTGTAGAACTCGACCGCTTTGCCGAGCCGTTCCCCCACCTCGGCCCAATGTCCGGCCAGGGTCGCGATGCGCTCGTAGAGTTGCTTACCGAGCGCCGCGACCTCTTGCGCGTTCCTGGCCAGCGCCTCCTGACGCCAACCGTAGGCCACTGCCTTGAGCAGCGCGATCAGCGTGGTCGGACTTGCGGGGATGACGCGGTTCTCCGCTCCATACTCGATCAGCGCGGGGTCCTGGGCCAACGCGGCGGAAAAGAACGCCTCGCCGGGCACGAACAGCACGACGAACTCGGGCGTGGGATCGAACTGGTCGAAATAAGCCTTTTTGCCGAGCGCGGCGATGTGGTCACGCACCTGCCGGGCATGCCGGATGAGTGCCTGAGCGCGTGCGGCCTCGTCCGGCGCCTCGACAGCCTGCAGGTAGGCATCGACCGGCGCCTTGGCATCCACGACGACCTGCCGGCCGCCGGGCAGATATACGATCAGATCGGGACGCAGGCGGCCGCCGTCCTCGAGACTCTGGCTCACTTGCTCCTTGAAATCGCAGTGCTCCAGCATGCCGGCCATCTCGACCACTCGCCGCAGCTGTACCTCGCCCCAGCGGCCGCGAGCCTGCGGCTGGCGCAATGCCTTGACGAGGCCCGCGGTGTCGCGCTGCAGCTGCGGCAGATGCACCTTCAGCAGGTCGTCGACCTGTTGGGTGAGCGCGCTGTAGGCCCCGTGGCGCGCCCGTTCCAGCTCATCGAGCTTGCCGTCGAACTTCTCCAGGCGCTCGCGGATCGGCAAGGTAAGCTGCTCTATGGCCTTCTGGCGCGCCTCGAGATCCCCCGCCGCGCTCTGCTGGAATCTCTCGAGCGAGGCCCGAGCGAGCTCGAGAAACGCCTGATTGTTGCTCTTGAGCGCCTCGGACGACAACGCCTTGAAGGCGTCGGACAGTTTTACCCGGGCCTCCTCCAGCAGCTGCATATTCTGGCGTGCCGCCTGCTGCTCGGCGGCGAGCCTCGCCTCGGCGGTCGCACGCCGCTCGGTCTCCGCGCGCAAGGCCGCGGCAGCCCTGTCCAGCTCCGCCCGCAGATGCTCCGCGGTGCCGGTGGCGAGCGTCAGCTGCTCCCGCAGCCCGGCCAGCCGGGTATCCGCGGCAGCGGCGGCGGCCCGCCGCAGAGCATATGCGGCCAGCCACGTGCCGATGCCGCCCGTCGCGGCGGCGAGCACGGCGATCAGTACGATTTCCACGGGAGCAAATCCTCCACTCGGCCCATCTCAGCGGCGCAAGTCCGCATGCCTTCGGCCGTAAATCCAGCGCGGTGCGGGACATTTCACCGGTCCGGGCATTATGTTCCCATTCCTCTCGGGCAGCTTGGGTCGGCCGTTCGCCGCTCGTCCCGGCGCTCGCGCCGTCAGGCCTCGGCAGCAAATGCGCGCAGATACCCACGGTCCGCCGGCCCCGCCTCGACCTGGATCCCCCCGCCGCCGAACTGCGCGTTGTAGAGATCGTAGTAGGCGCCGTGCCGGGTAAGCAGCGTCTCGTGCGTACCCTGCTCGACGATGCGCCCATCACGCATGACCAGGATGAGATCGGCATCGCGAATCGTCGACAGGCGGTGGGCGATGACGAAGCTGGTGCGATTCGAGCGCAGCGCCGCCATGGCGTGCTGCACGAGAGCCTCCGTGCGGGTATCGACGGAGCTGGTCGCCTCATCGAGAATCAACAGCTCCGGGCGGGTGAGAAACGCTCGGGCGATCGTGATGAGCTGCTTCTGGCCTGCGCTGATGTTGCTCGACTCCTCGTCGATCACCGTATCGTACCCGTCGGGCAGGCTGCGCACGAAACGATCGACGAAAGTCGCCCGGGCGGCCTCGATGATCTCCTCATCGGTGGCGCCGGGCCGGCCGTAGCGGATGTTGTCGCGAATGGTGCCGTGAAAGAGCCACGCGTCCTGCAGGACCATGCCGATGCGACCACGCAGCTCGTCGCGGCGGATCGTCGCGATGTCGACTCCGTCGAGAGTGATGCGCCCGCCGTCGAGCTCGTAGAAGCGCAGGATCAGATTGACGAGCGTGGTCTTGCCGGCACCGGTGGGCCCTACGATCGCGATCGTGTGCCCGGGCTCCGCGGTGAGCGACAGATCCTCGATGAGCGGCTTGTCGGCTTCGTACCGGAACGAGACATGTTGGAACTCGACGCGCCCGTCCAGAGCTGCCGGCCTGGCAGGTGCTTGCGGCTCCGGGGCCTGCTCCGGCTCATCGAGCAGCTCGAAGACGCGCTCGGCGGACGCGACGCCGGACTGCATGGTCCCCGCCAGCGATGCGACCTGCGTGAGTGGCCGATTGAACGAGCGCGAGTACTGGATGAACGCCTGGACTGCCCCGAGAGTCATGCCGCCGGTTGCGACGCGCAGGCCGCCGATGACCGCCACCAGCACGTAGTTCAGGCTGCCGACGAACATCACCGCGGGCATGATGAGGCTGGCGATGAACTGCGCGGCGAAGCTGGCGCCGAAGAGCTCGGCGTTCTTCGCGTCGAAATCGCGCGTGACCTCCGCCTGCCGGCCGAAGACCGTCACCAGCTCGTGACCGGTGAACACTTCCTCGATCTGCCCATTGAGGTCCCCGGTGTGAGTCCATTGGGCGATGAAGTGCCGCTGTGAGCGGCGGGCGATGAACCGCGTGGCGAGGAGCGCGAGCGGGATCGTCACGACCGCGATGAGCGCGAGCAGCGGAGAGATGACGATCATCATCGAGACGACGCCCACCAGAGTGAGCAGTGCGGTGAGCAGCTGGCTGAGGGACTGCTGCAGGCTCTGCGAGAGATTGCCGATATCGTTGGTGACGCGGCTGAGGAGTTCTCCGCGCGGCTGGCGGTCGAAGTAGCGCAGCGGCAGCCGGTGAATCTTCTCCTCCACATCCGAGCGCAGCCGGCGGACGACCGTCTGGACCACGTCGTTGAGAAGATATCCCTGCGCCCAGAGAAAAGTCGCGGAGGCGAGATAGAGCGCAACCACCTCGAGCAGGGTGAGCGCGAGCGCCTTGAAGTCGATGCCCACGCCGGGCACCAGCTGCATGCGGGCGAACATCTCCGCGAGGTGAATGTGCCCCGCCGCACGCTCCGCGGCCACGGCTTGCCGCTTCGTCATGCCGGCCGCGAGATGCTGGCCGACGACGCCGGAAAAGATGATGTTGGTGGCACGCCCGATGAGAATCGGTCCGGCCACGGAAAACGTCACGCTCCCGACGGAAAGCGCCACGACGCAGGCCATGCGCAAGCGCTGCGGCCGCAGCCGGCCGAGCAGGCGGCGCGCCGACGGTCCGAAGCTCCTCGACTTCTCGCTCGGAGTACCGAGGCTCATCCAGGGAGGTCCGCGACCGGGGGACTGTCCGGGGCCGGGCGGCTGCCCCGGGGGGGCCTTGCGCGAGCCGCCGCTCACGCCGCCGCCTGCGCCGACAGCTGCGACGCGGTGATTTCGGCATAGGTCGGACAGGTGCGCAGCAGCTCCTGGTGGCGGCCGAACCCGACGAAAGCGCCTCCGTCGAGCACCGCGATCTGCTCCGCGTCCTGGATCGTCGACACCCGCTGTGCGACCACGATGACCGCCGCCTGTCGCGTGACGGGGCGCAGCGCGGCCCGCAGCCGGGCATCGGTGGCGAGATCGAGCGCGGAGAAGGATTCGTCGAAGAGATAGATCTCGGGGTTTCGCACCAGCGCGCGGGCGATGGCGAGGCGCTGTCGCTGCCCGCCGGAGACATTCGTTCCGCCCTGCGCGATCGGTGCATCGAGGCCGCCCGGCATCGCTTCGACGAAGTCGCGCGCCTGGGCGACCTCAAGAGCCCACCACAACTCGGCCTGCGTCGCATGCGGGTTGCCGTAGCGCAGGTTGCTCGCCACGGTGCCGGAGAAAAGGTAAGACCGCTGAGGGACGAAACCGATGCGAGTCCAGAGCAGTCCCGGGTCGAGCGTGCGCACGTCGACGCCGTCCACCAGCACGGCGCCCCCTGTTGCATCGAACAGGCGCGGAATGAGCGACACGAGCGTGCTCTTGCCCGCACCGGTGCTGCCGATGATCGCCAATGTCTGTCCGGCGGCGACGCTGAAGGAAATGTCATGCAGGACAGGGTCCACCGCGCCTGGATACCGGAACGTGACGTTGCGGAACTCGACCTGGCCGTGTGCCGCGACGGACTTCACCGGGGCGCGCGGCGGCACGACGGATGATTCCGTGCCGAGAACTTCCCCGATGCGATCGGCGCTCACCGCCGCGCGCGGGATCATCATCAGCATGAAGGTCGCCATCATCACCGAGAGGAGGATCTGCGTGAGATACACCAGAAACGCGGTCAGATCCCCGATCTGTGTCTGTCCGGCGCTGATGCGTTGCGCGCCGAACCACAGGACGGCCGCGCTGGAGCCGTTGAGGATGAGCACGACCGCCGGGATGAGCAGCGCCATCAGCCGCCCGGCGCGCAGCGCCGTGTCCGTCAGGTCCGCGTTCGCCCGCTCGAACCGGCCGGTCTCCTGCGGCTCCCGCACGAATGCGCGCACCACGCGGATGCCGCCGATCTGCTCACGCAGGATGCGATTGACGACATCGATGAACGTCTGCATCCGCCGGAATTGCGGCATCATGCGCCACGCCACCAGACCGACGACGGCAGCGAGGATCGGTACGCTTACTCCCATGAGCCACGACAGGCCCGGATCCTCGCGCACCGCCATGATGATGGCGCCGACACCCATGATGGGAGCCGAGATCATCACGCTGCTGCTGACGGCCACCAGCATCTGCACCTGCTGAACGTCGTTGGTACCGCGGGTGATGAGCGAGGGCGCGCCGAATTTCGCCACTTCCCGCCCCGAGAAGCCCATGACGCGCCGGAATAATGCTGCCCGCAGGTCGCGCCCGAAACTCATAGAGGCGCGCGCGCCGTAGTACGCCGCCGCGACCGAGCAGGCAATCTGCGCCAGGGTCATGAGGAGCATCCAGCCGCCGGTCCGCACGATGTAGGCCGTATCCCCCCTCACGATGCCGTAGTCGATGATGTCGGCGTTGAAGGTGGGCAGATAGAGCGCGGCGATCGTGCCGAAAAGTTGCAGCACGACGACGGCCGTGAGCCAGCGCCCATAGGGCCGCAGATAGGTGCGCAGAACCCGGATCAACATCGCCGCCGCCCGCGTGCCGGCCCGATGCCGACGCGCACGCCATCCAGAATGACGCTCACCGCTTCGCCGGCCTGCAGCACCCTGCCATCGTTCACTCCCGGGTGGGATCCGGAAAAGAGCAGCAAGTGCAGCAGCCTCGCCGCGTGTTCCGGCGTGACGCGCAGCCGCCGGCTGTCCGGCGCGATCAGCCGGCTGAGGGCGGCGTTGATCGCCGCAAGCCCGCGCCGCCGCCGCCGCCAACCGGGTTTCTCGTCAGCGAAACGCCCGTTGCGCAGCGCCGTCATGAGCCCGATGACCGTCGCGAGCCACCCCTGCACGACGTGCGCCGCGGCGACGAGCCGGGCCTCTAGCGGCGCCGAGATGTCGATCTTCTCGAGCTCCGCCACCACGGGCGCCGGATCGAACGCCGCCTCGATCGCGGCGCGGATGAGGCTGTCCTTATTCGCAAAAGCGCGGAATATCGTGCCCTCGGCGATGCCCGCCGCCGCGGCGATCTGCCGCGTGCTGACATCGAATCCCCGCACGCGCAACAGCGGCAATGTCGCCGCGATCAGCGCCGCGCGGCGGGCCTGCGGCGGCAGCGGTTTGGCGCGACGACCGGCGGAGGGCGCGGAGGCTTGCATGCGTGCCGAGCATATCACAAGCGAGTGAGTGCTCACTCACGAATACTCTACTGACCGCAGGTGCCGGGCGCAGCAAGCCGGGCGGGCGCCTCGTCCTCACCCTCCGGTCACCCCTGCGCTTCTCCACAGCGGAGAATCCGCCGGCAACGCGTCCAGGCGCCGGCTGGTGTACTCGTAGCCCGCCGCGACCGCGCGGTCGAAAGCCTTCCAGTTGAGCATGTCGATCTCGGCGAGCGGCGGCTGCAGCAGCAGGTCGGTCCTGCCGCGGTGCTCGGCGGTGGTCGCGCTGCTGTTGATCATGCCGGCGCGCCAGAGGATCTGGAAGATGTTGGGCAGTTGGCGCCTGGTCCTGATCCACCGCATGAGCTGCCAGGGCAGAGGCACATCGACATCGTCGCCGCGGGTGGCGAACGCGCGGTCCGCGCCAGCGTCGCAGCCTATCACGGGCCCCCGGCCCGACTCCAACATGACGTCGACCGGCAGGTTGTTCATTGCGCCGCCATCGACCAGCACCTCCCCGCCGTGCACGACGGGCGGCAGCACCCCCGGTACGGAAACGGACGCGCGCAGCGCGCGCCACAGCTCTCCCCGTCGATGAACCTGCACACGTCCGGATGTCAGATTGGAGGAAATGCAGAAGAAGGCGAGCGGCAGATCCTCGATTGCCGCCCCGCCGAATGCCTCGTAGAGCATCGCGCTTACCTTGTGGCCCGAGACCAGCGAGACGAACGGCAAGGTGTAGTCGCGCAGCGGCTTCGAGTCCACGAAATAGTGCCGGAACCGCTCGCTCAGCTCCCGCACGCTCCAGAGCGAGGCCACGCCCGCCCCGAGGATGGCGCCCATGCTGGTGCCGCCCACCAGGTCGATGGGAATGCCCGCCTCGCGCAGCGCTCTGACTGCGCCGATGTGCGCAAAGCCGCGCGCACCGCCGCCCGACAGCACCAAGCCGACGCCGCGGCCGGTCAAGATGCGTGCCAGCCTGGCGTAGTCCGTCGGCCTCTCGACGTGGTGGTGGGGAACGTCCGGCAGAATGGACAGCCAGCGGGCGGCGGCTCCGGTCTCGATTCCTCGGTCGTGCGCCAGCACCAGCTCCCAGCGCCGCGGCGTCAGGCTGTGATCATGCGGCCAACGCAGCGCCGCCCAACTGCCGCACGGGCTTTCGGCCCGGGCCAAAAGCAGCAACGCGTCCGCCTGTCGCTCGCACAGCTTCGTCCAACGGTCTGGGGTGGGGTCAGCCACGTAGACGACGTAGTCGTTGGCAGCCTCTATTTTGTTGAACCACTGGCTGGTGTGCGTCCGGGCTCGCACGCTCCACACCAATTCCGCCCGCCCGAGCTCCGACAGCGCCTTGACCAGCGAGGTCGAGAAGGCGGCGAAGTCGACTTCCAGGCTCTGCGGAAGCACCGTGAATGTGTACGCTCCGCGCGGATGCGCCCGGGGAGCGCCTTCCGCCCGCGCCAGGCGCTCGACCGTCATCTGCGCGATACGCAGCATCGCCTCGGACTCGCCGCGCAGCACCTCGTTGAACGCCTTGCTCGAGATGCGTGCGAGTTCGGTGTTGCGTAGCGCCACGACGTTGAACAAACGTGGCCTGCCCGAGATGAGGCCCATCTCGCCCACGGTCTCCCCGGCGGCGAGGCGCGCCACGAACCGGCTCTGCGCCCGGCCGTCGGCGGCCAGGACACCGAGCGAGCCGCTCAGCACGACGTAAAACGCATCGGCGGCATCGCCGGCGGAGAACAGTGTCGCGCCTCCCGGCAGGGACAGCCATTGCGCCACGGCTGCGATCCGGCTGAGCAGCGCCGGATCCAGTCCGCGAAACAGCGGCGTCTCCCCCAGCAGTACTCCGAGATCGGAGCGCAGGGTCTCGCCATCCTCAAAAGGAGCCTGACCCATTCGGTCCCCCGTACCGTCAAGTCAATACCGGATGCCCGGCTTTTCTCCTCCTTCGAGCCCGCCACCGCGGCTCCCGCGCGAGCGGCGCGCGAGGCCCCCGCACTCACTTCTCCAGAATGGCGGCCACCCCCATTCCGCCGGCGGTGCACACGGAAATCAGCCCGCGCCGGGCCATCCGGTCGCCGGCGAGGAGCATGGCGAGGGTCGCGACCAGGCGCGTGCCGGTGGCCCCGAAGGGATGGCCGATGGCAACGCTGCCGCCCTTGACGTTGAGCCTGGCGCGGTCGATGCTGCCAAGCGGCGCATCCAGGCCGAGGGCTGCCCGGCAGAAGTCGGCCGACTCCCAGGCAGCGAGCGTACATAGCACCTGCGCGGCGAAAGCCTCGTGGATCTCGTAGTAATCGAAATCCTGCAGCGCGAGGCCGGCATCGCGCAGCATCGCCGGCACCGCGTAGGCGGGCGCCATCAACAGCCCCTCACGGGCGCTCGCGAAATCCACGGCCCATACCTTCCCGTGGCGCAGATAGGCGAGCACGGGAAGCTTGCGCTGCTCGGCCCATTGCTCGGACGCGAGCAGCACTGCGCTCGCCCCGTCGGTGAGCGGCGTGCTGTTGCCGGCCGTCAGCGTGCCGTTGCCCGGCTCGAAGCTCGCGCGAAGCTTGGCGAGCTTTTCCATGGAGGTGTCCGGGCGGATGTTGTTGTCGGCTCTCAGGCCGAGGAAAGGGATGACCAGGTCGTCGTAGAATCCCTCGCCCCACGCGGCGGCGGCCTTCACGTGGCTCTCGTAGGCGAGCCGGTCCTGGTCCGCGCGCGATATCTGCCAGCGCCGGGCCATCAGCTCGGCGCTCTGCCCCATGGACAGCCCCGTGCGCGGCTCGATGACCGCGGGCAGCACGGGCTTGAAGTGCCTGGGACGCAGTCCGAGCCAGGGCACGAGGCGCTCCCCGAGAGTTCTGCCGCGGTGGCTCGCCAGCAGCAACCGCTGGTACGCGCGCGCGTAGACCACCGGCGGATCGCTGATCGTGTCGACGCCGGCGGCGATGCCGCAATCGATCTGTCCGAG
>JAJZVF010000045.1 GCA_021845825.1 Pseudomonadota bacterium
CGCTCGGCGCCTTGGGGCGGATCACCGCGCAAGGCGACGATGTGGCGGATGCCCTGGTCCCAGTAGCGGCGCGCGGTGTCGAGGATCTCGCCGCGGCCGGCCCCGATGCACGTCAGGTGCGGAGCACCGATGAGCGGCGTCTCGCGGTGGATACGGCTGACGACATGCTGAGTGAGTGCGCGTGTGGAGCCGTCAGCGCCGTACGTGACCGACACGAACCGCGGGGCGAGCGGCACCAGGCGCTCGATGGAGCGCCAGAGCGTGGCTTCCATGGCCGCATCGGCCGGTGGAAAAAACTCGAATGAGACATTGATCATGGGGCCTTCCCTCGGTAGGGGATGATGAGCGATCGATGCGCCGGCAAGCTTTGCGTCACTCAAGCGGTACGGCTCAAAGGCGCCGCGGCCGGCACTGCGCGAACCGCCAGCACGTGCCGTCCAGCCTCGATGGGTCGGATCTGCTCGCAGGTGAAGCCGGCCTCGGCCAAGCACCGGCGCAACCGCGCTATCGGGTGCTCCACCACGCGCCGGCGCGTGCCGTCCACGGCCTCGTAAGGCTCGAACAGCCACAACCGTCCGCTCTCCGAGAGCACTCGCCGCCCCGCCGCGAGCAGCGCGGGCAATGCGTCCTGCGGGGTAGCCAGATGATCGAGCAGCACGAGATCGAAAGTCCCGCCCAGCCGCTCCAGATCCCGACGTCCCAAGGCATCAGGGCCTGCGGCCAGCAGGACGCGGCAGGCAAGGCCATCCCGCTCGAGCGTTGCCCTGGCCGCCTGCGCCGCGCGCCGCGAATGGGCAACTGCCGCGCATTGCCCACCTAAGGTGGCAATGGCGGCGAGCAACTCCGGATGCTCGACACCGACCAGCAGTACCGAGGCGGGCCGGGGTGCGGGGTCGGCTTCCACGACAGCGCGCAACTCCCTACCCAGCCGAGAGGAAGCCGGAGATGTGGCGGCACCTGCCCCGGGGGCCTGTGCCCGCTCCCGGTCCCGGGCAAGCGCCGGGTCCGCACGATCGAGCTGGCCGAGCAGTCCGCGCAGAAAGCCGGCAGCGGGCGTGCCTTGCGCCGGGCGGTAATGCACCCACTGGCCCTGACGTAGACGCTCAATGAGGCCCGCCTCGGTCAGAATCCGCAGATGCCGCGACACCCGCGGCTCACTTTGTCCGAGCACCTGAGCCAGGTCGGACACACTCAGCTCCCGCTCGGCGCACAACGCCAGTAGCCGCAACCGCGTGGGCTCGGCCGCAGCGCGTAGCCAGCTCAACAGGTCGCGGGATTCGGTCATGGCAACATATATAAATACTTGCAGAATTCTTTAATTACATGGTAGCACATAAATCTTCGATAGGCGAACCCGTCGAAATCTGACGCTATCTCATTGATATTTAAATATTTAATTACAGGCTTTGATGCTTCGAGCGCAGCATCGGCGCCATCTTCAGTGAATCAGCGGCGAGGCTTTATCGCGATCGGCAAAGAGCGCATCCACCGCCTCGGCGTCGAAATGATAGAGCCTGTGGCAGAACTCGCAGGTCACGCTGACCTCGCCTTGTTCCCGGAGCACATCGCGCACCTCTTCAGGTCCCAGCGCACGCAATAGCGCCGTCACCCGTCCCTCCCCGCATCGACATTCAAACTGCACGGGAGAGCCTCGGAACAGACGCAGATCATGCGCCGGCAGCCCCCGCCCCAGGACGTCCTCGACTGGGCGCTGCAGCAAATCGCGGGAGGTCAGGCGCTCAAAGCCTCGCCGCGCCGAATCCCACGCCTCGCCCACGGCGGACCCGGATGCTTCGGGCAGCTTTTGAACCAGCAGTCCGGCACTGTGCTCAGCATCGGCCGCCAGCCGCACCCGCGTCGGCAGCTGTTCCGAGGCGGCGAAATACGCTTCCAGGGATTCTGCGAGGGAGTCACCGGTGAGCGGCACGATGCCCTGGTAGCGCAGGCTTCGCTCCTCCGCCTCGATGGTGACGGTAAACCGGCCCTCGTTGCCGGCGAGAGAGCGAAAAGTCAAGCCGGCGCCCGCATCCCCTGCGCCGAGCGCCTCGAGCCGCCCCTCGTCGCAACGCGCGATCGCCCGCACACGAAAGTCGTGAGTACATTGGGCGACCATCAGGCCGACCGCTCCGTTGCCTTGAAGCTGCAAGGTCAAGCGCCCGCGGAATTTCAGCGTCGCGGCGAGCAGCACCGAGGCTGCCACAGCCTGGCCCAGCAGGGAGCGCACCGGCGGCGGGTAGTCGCCGTGGGCACGCAAATCGCGCCAGGCAGCCTTCAGGTGCACCCAGTGCCCGCGCACCGGCTGATGCTCGACGACGAAACGTCGAACGTGGTCGGAATGGACGTCGGCAGTCATGGCCTCAAGATGAGGCATCGCGCTGGATTAATCAATCAGGCAAGGCACGCGAAATCGCGAGCAGAGGTCGCCCGCGCGGACAACATGAGCCTAGCCCGGCAGCTTTTTCTTCAACAACTCGTTGAGCTGCGCAGGATTGGCCTTGCCTGCGGTCGCCTTCATCACCTGACCGACGAAGAACCCGAACAGCTTGTCCTTGCCCGCGCGATACTCGGCAAGCTGTGCCGGATTCTTCGCCATTACTTCCTCGATGGCCTGCTCTATGGCGGCGCCGTCCGTGATCTGCTTCAGTCCCTTGGCTTCGATGACACGATCGGCGCTGTCGCCGCTCCTCCACATCGCCTCGAACACTTCCTTGGCGATCTTGCCCGAGATGGTCTCATCCGCGATGCGCTTGAGCAGACCGGCGAGCCGCTCGGCCGGCATCCGCCCCGCCCCGATGTCGAGTCCCTCCTTGTTCAATGCGGCGGACAGATCGCCCATCACCCAGTTCGCCGCGAGCTTTGGCTGGGAGGGCACGGCGCGCGCCACCGCCTCGTAGTAGTCGGCGAGCTCGCGGCTCGCGGTGAGCACACCCGCGTCATAGGCCGACAACCCGTACTGCGCCATGAGCCTCGCGGCCTTGGCATCGGGAAGCTCAGGCAGCTTCGCTGCGACCGCCTCGATGTACTCCTCATCCAGCGTGAGCGGCAGCAGATCCGGATCGGGGAAGTAGCGATAGTCGTTCGCCTCCTCCTTCGAGCGCATCGAGCGCGTCTCGCCCTTGTCGGGGTCGTAAAGACGCGTTTCCTGCACGACCGTGCCGCCGGACTCGATGAGCTCGATCTGGCGGGCCACCTCGTACTGAATGGCTTTCTCCACGAAGCGGAAGGAATTGACGTTTTTGATCTCCGTACGGGTACCGAGCTTGTCCGCGCCCCTGGGTCGCACCGAGACATTGGCATCGCAACGGAACGAGCCCTCCTGCATGTTACCGTCGCAAATCTCGAGATAGCGCACCAGGGTATGCACCTTCTTCATGTAGGCGACAGCCTCCTTGGCCGAGCGCAGCTGCGGCTCCGAGACGATCTCGAGAAGCGGGGTGCCGGCGCGATTGAGATCGATCCCCGTCGCTCCCGGCAGCCCTTCGTGCAGCGATTTGCCGGCATCCTCCTCTAGGTGCGCGCGGGTGACCCCGATACGCTTGACCGAGCCGTCCTCAAGCACGATGTCGATCGCACCGCAGGCTACGATGGGCAGCTCGTACTGGCTGATCTGATAACCCTTGGGCAGATCGGGATAGAAATAGTTCTTTCGGGCAAAGACCGACCGGCGGGCGATGCGCGCGCCGATCGCGATGCCGAAGCGCACCGCCATGCGCACCGCTTCGGCATTGAGCACCGGCAGCACGCCCGGGTACCCCAAATCCACCAGGCAGGCCTGGGTATTGGGGGCGGCGCCGTAGGCGGTCGCCGCCCCGGAGAAGATCTTCGAGCGGGTTGCGAGCTGGGCGTGAATCTCGAGCCCGATGACCGTTTCCCATTCGTCGCGAGGCGCAGCGTTCGCGCCGGATGAAATCGCTCCGGACGATTGTGTCATGCGAAGCGCTCCGGAGCCTCGAGGTGCCAGTTCGTCTCCAGCTGGTAGCGATGCGCCGCGTGCAGCAGACGCTGCTCCGCAAAATGAGGGCCGATGATCTGCAGGCCGACTGGCAGGCCGCGCGCGAAGCCGCAGGGGATCGACATGGCCGGCACGCCCGCGAGGTTGGCGCTGATGGTGTAGATGTCGTTCAGGTACATGGTGATGGGGTCGGCGACCTTGGCGCCCACGGGGAAGGCGGCGGTGGGCGTCGCGGGACCCATCAATACGTCCACCTCGCCGAAGACGCGCTCGAAGTCCGCGGCGATGAGCTGCCGTACGCGCTGCGCCTTGAGGTAGTAAGCATCATAGTAGCCGGCCGAGAGCACGTACGTGCCGGTCAGGATGCGCCGCTTGACCTCGGCGCCGAACCCTTCGGAACGGGAGCGCTTGAAGAGGTCCTGCAGATCCCGCGGCTTCTCGCACCGATGACCGAAGCGCACCCCGTCGTAACGCGCGAGGTTCGAGGAGCACTCCGCCGGGGCAACCACGTAGTAGGTCGGCACGGACAGCGAGATGTTCGGCAGGCTCACCTCGCGCAGCCCGGCCCCGAGACGCGTAAAGACCGAGAGCGCCTCGCGGATGCAGCGCTCGTTGTCCGGATCGAGTCCCTCGTCGAAGAACTCCTTCAACACGCCGATCCTCAGCCCCTCGAGGGGCGCATCGAGACCGACCACATAGTCCGGCACGGGCATTTCGACGCTGGTCGAATCGCGCCGGTCGAAACCGGCCATCTCCCGCAGCATCAGGGCCGCATCCTCGGCGCTTGCCGCGATCACACCGCCCTGATCGAGACTGGACGCAAAGGCGATCATCCCATAGCGGGACACCCGCCCGTACGTCGGCTTGATCCCCGTCACGCCGCAAAATGCGGCAGGCTGGCGGATCGAGCCGCCCGTATCGGTGGCGGTCGCCGCCGCGATGAGCCGCGCGCACACCGCGGCGGCCGACCCTCCCGAGGACCCGCCCGGCACCATTTCCGTATTCCAGGGGTTGCGCACCGGCCCGTAGTAGCTGGTCTCGCTCGAGGAGCCCATGGCGAACTCATCCATATTGAGCTTGCCGAGCATGACTGCCCCGGCGGCCTTGAGCCGTTCGACCACCGTGGCGTCATAGGGCGAGATGAAATTCTCGAGCATCCGCGAGCCGCAGGTAGTGCGCACTCCGGCAGTGCAGAAGAGGTCCTTGTGACCGATCGGCACACCGGCGAGCGCCCCGCCCTCCCCGCGCGCGAGCGCCTGGTCAGCCGCCTGCGCCGCCGCGAGCGCCTGCTCGGCGGTGATCGAGATGAAGGCGTTGAGCTGCGGCTGGCTCGCCTCGATGCGCCCAAGGCAGGCGCGCACCAGCTCGACGCTCGAGAGCCTGCGGGCACGCAGGTCCCCGGCGAGCCGCGTAAGGGTCTGACTGTGAATCATGTCACTCGATCACCTTGGGCACGAGATACAGGCCCGAGGCGACCTGCGGCGCGTTCCGCTGGTAAAGCTCGTGCTCGTCGCTCTCGGTGACCTCGTCGGGCCGCAGCCGCTGGGAAAGGCCAGGCAGTGGATGAGCCATCGGCGCGACGCCGTCGGTATCGGCCCGCTCGAGCTCGCCGATGAAATCGACGATGCGAGAGAGCTTGTCCTGGAAGGCCGGGATCTCGGCCGGCTCGAGCTCGAGACGGGCCAGATGGGCGATGCTTTCGACTTGCGCGCGGGTCAGAGCCATGAGAGTGCCGTCGAGAAAACGAAGATTCGTGCAGAAATCATACATGTTGCCTTGCTCAATGTCCTGTCGGTTGCTAGATTACGCGCCAATTTTGCGAGCGGCGCCTGCCTCGGGCCGGCGCCCGGTTCCACCGCCCACCCCGCTTTCGGACGCTTCATGCTCAAACGCTTGCGCGGCTACTTCTCCAGCGATCTGTCGATCGACCTGGGGACGGCCAACACCCTCATTTATATCCGTGACGAGGGCATCGTCCTTAACGAGCCCTCCGTGGTCGCGGTGCAGGACGAACCCTCCCGCGGCGGCAAGATCATCGTTGCGGTCGGCTTGGCGGCCAAGGGGATGCTCGGTCGCACTCCGGGCCACATCACCGCCGTGCGACCGATGAAGGACGGGGTGATCGCCGATTTCACGTATACGGAGAAAATGCTCCAATATTTCATCAACAAGGTGCACGGCAACCGGATGCTCAGACCCTCCCCGCGGGTGCTGGTATGCGTGCCCTTCGGCTCGACCCAGGTCGAGCGGCGCGCGATCCGCGAATCCGCCGAGGGAGCGGGCGCACGCACCGTCGCCATCGTGAGCGAGCCGATGGCTGCGGCGGTGGGCGCCGGCCTGCCGGTGCACGAGGCGCGCGGCTCGATGGTTCTCGACATCGGCGGCGGCACCTCCGAAGTTGCCGTGCTGTCTCTGAACGGCGTCGTCTACGCCAACTCGGCGCGGATCGGCGGCGATCGCTTCGATGAGGCGATCACGAGCTACGTACGGCGCAATTACGGCATCCTCATAGGCGAGGCGACCGCCGAGCGCATCAAGATCGAGATCGGCTCCGCTTACCCCGGACAGCAGGTACGCGAGATTTCCGTCAAGGGCCGCAATCTCTCCGAGGGTGTGCCGCGCGCCTTCACGCTCAACAGCAACGAGATCCTGGAAGCGCTGCAGGAGCCGCTGCAGAACATCGTGAGCGCCGTCAAGCAGGCCCTCGAGCAGACCCCGCCCGAGCTCGGCGCCGACGTCGCCGAACGCGGCATCGTGCTCACCGGCGGCGGGGCGCTGCTGCGCGACATCGACAAGCTCCTGACGGAAGAGACCGGCCTGCCGGTGGTGGTGGCCGATGACCCGCTCACCTGTGTGGCTCGGGGCGGCGGGCGCATCCTGGAATTGATGGACGAGATGGGTCCCGGCCACTTCGGGCTCGAGTAGCCCGCGCATCCGGTGGCGGCATTCGGCACCCGGAGCGGATCGCCACGGAACCGCGGGGGCTCCGCCGGTTTCCGGTTTTCGCTGTATGCGCTCGTCTCGGTCGTCATCATGGTGCTCGATCAGCGCCTGGATTGGCTCGAGCGGGTGCACTTCGCCCTGCAGGCCGTGACCTATCCGGTCGAGGTCGTGCTGAACTCCCCGGTGACCGGCTGGCACTTGCTCGAGAAGGAATTCGCCTCCCGCCATGTGCTCGAGGCCGAGAACCGGCGTCTGCGGGCGCGGCTGCATGCGCTCGAGATGCGCAGCCTGCGCGTCGATGCGCTCGCGGCGCAAAATGCCGCGCTCATTGGATTGAAGCACGCCCTGCCGCCGGTCGCCAAGCGCTGGCTGCCGGCGGATATCGTCAATATAGAGCTCGGCGGCCTGCGTCAACGCATCCTCGTCGACCGCGGCGAGCGCAACGGCGTATTCCGCAATCAGGCGGTGCTCGACGATTACGGGGTCGTCGGCCAGACCATACACGTTGGGCCTTGGAGCGCAGAGGTTCAGCTGATCACGGACCCCGATCACGATCTACCCGTGCAAAACGAGCGCACGGGGTTTCGCACCATCGCCGTGGGGACCGGAGACCCGGACGCGCTCGCGCTGCCGTATCTTCCGGCCAATGCCGACATTCGGGTGGGCGACGTTCTGGTGACCTCGGGTCTCGGCGGGGTTTTCCCCTCCGGCTATCCGGTGGGGCGGGTGACCGAAGTAGACCCGAGCGCCCCTCAGCCACTGGCCAGGGTGCTGGTCGCCCCATTTGCGCACCTTACGACCGATCGCGAAGTGATGCTGCTGTGGTTCCGGCAGGGCAACCCTGCGTCGCCGCTGAAGCTACGTGGCGGTCAGCTCACGAGCGGCAACCCTGCCGTCCAGCCTCTGTCCGTGCCAAAGCCGAAACCCCCGCCTGCCGCCTGTACGCCGGCGCCAGCCGCGCAGAGTTCCGGTGCGAGCCAGCCCGGATCCACGCCGGTCCAGCCTAAGTCCGGCCGTCCGCCCGCGCACAAAGGCCAGCCATGAGAGCCTCCGCGCGAGGGGCGATTTTCAAGACAGTGCTGCTCGCACTCATCCTGACCCTGCTGCCTCTGCCCGCGTGGCTCGCCATCGTGAGGCCGGAATTCCTGGTGTTGACGGTCCTCTATTGGTCGATCCAGGCGCCCTGGAGCGGCGGAATCGGGCTTGGCTGGTTTGCGGGACTCCTGCTCGATGCCTTTCAGGGGCCGGTGCTGGGCGAGCACGCGCTCGCGGTGGCGCTGGTGGCCTACCTCGGGGTGCACGAGCATCAGAGAATCCGCAATAAGCCATTGTTGCAACAGTCACTGATGGTATTCGCAGTGCTGGTTCTATACGAGTTCGTCCTGTTCGCCGTCGATGGCTGGAGCGGACACCCCCTGATCTCGCCTTTGCGCTGGGTACCGGCCGCGACCGGCGCGCTGATCTGGCCGGCCGTCGCCACCGTCCTCTCGCGCAGCTACCGCCAGCGCGCGTGAGCCGCTGACCGTCAGGAATGTCCCCCGTCCGCATCAAGGATCACTGGCGCGAGCAGCGCTTATTCGACCGCCGTGCGTGGTTTGCCGGCACGGTGATGGTGCTCTCCGCGCTCGCGGTGCTCGCGCGCCTCTACTACCTGCAGGTCGAGCGTCACGACTACTACTCGCTGCTGGCGCAGGCCAATGGCGTGCGCACCGAGCCCATCCCGGCCGCGCGCGGCCTGATCATCGCCCGCGACGGCGAGGTCATCGCCTCCAACCGGCCGACCTTCGATCTGATGCTGACGCCGGATGAGGTGCCGCACCTAAACAGCTCGCTCGAGCATCTGGTAAAGCTTAAGCTGCTGCGGGCCGATGACATCCCTTCCCTGATCCACACCATCAAATCCCAGGAGAGCTTCGACAGAGTACCGATCCGTCTCGACCTGTCGGAGCGGGAAGTGGCGCGGTTCGCGGTGCGACGCTACGAGTTCCCCGGAATCAACTTGAGCCCACAGCAGGCGCGCTGGTATCCGTTCGGCTCGCTTGCCGTCGATGCCGTGGGCTACGTCGGCACGATCAGCGCCAGCGACCTGAAGCACATCAATCAGGCGGCCTACGCCGGGACGGCGGTGATCGGCAAGACAGGGGTCGAAGCGGCCTACGAAAAGCAGCTGCACGGCACGAACGGCTACCGCCAGATCCTGGTGAACGCGCTCGGGCGGCCGGTGAGCCGGCCAGGTGTGCTCGCCCAGGACCTGCACGTCGAGCCGCCGATACCTGGAGAGGACGTCATCCTCTCGCTCGACCTCAAGATACAGCGCCTGGCCGAGAAGCTGCTCAAGGGGCATGACGGCGCAGTGGTCGCGCTCGACCCGTGGAACGGCGACATCCTCGCCCTCGCGAGCTCGCCGGCGTTCGACCCGAACCTCTTCGCCCGCGGCATCAGCGAGCAGCAGTATCAGGCTCTCGTGAACAATCCTGACCTGCCGCTTTTCAACCGGGCGCTGCGCGCGCAGCTCCCCACCGGCTCGACGGTCAAGCCGGCAATCGCCCTCGGGGCGCTGACCGACGGAATCGTCAATCCCAAAAAGCGGATCTATGCGTCCTCCGCCTGGCATCTGCCCGGCAGTGACCATCTCTTCCATAACGCGGCCCACGAAGTCTGCGGCTGGGTGGGTCTTAGAATGGCCATCATCATGTCGTGCGACGTGTACTTCTACCGTCTCGCGTACAAAATGGGCGTCGACCGCCTCGGGGCCTGGCTGCCGAACTTCGGCTTCGGCCGCCCCACCGGTATCGACATCCCCGGGGAGCAATCCGGGCTCGCGCCGACGCCCGCCTGGATGGCGAAGCACTACCCGCACGACTACGGCTGGTATCCCGGCGACACGGTCATTCTCGGCATCGGCCAGGGCGCCTTTCTCGCCACGCCGCTGCAGATGGCGCACTACACCGGCATCCTCGCCACGCGCGGACTGAGCTTCCAGCCGCGCTTGGTGACCGGACTGCGCAATCCGCGCACGCACAAGATCCACTGGAAGCGGCCGATCCTCGACGGCAACCTCACGATGATCAGCCCGGCCTCATGGAAGGTGGTCATCGGCGCCATGCACGGCGTTACCACCAATCCGCGGGGCACCGCCTACTGGGCCATGATCAACAGCCCGTACCCCATTGCCGGCAAGACCGGCACGGCGCAATTGACTCGCGAGGAGGCGAACGGCGACTACAATAGGAAGGCGACGCCGGAGAAGCTGCGTGACGATTCGTGGTTCATCGCATTCGCGCCCGTGCAGGCTCCGCGCATCGCCGTCGCCGTGCTGGTCGAGCATGCCGGCTGGGGCGCTACGGCCGCCGCACCCATTGCCCGCAAGATCATGAACGCGTACCTCCTCGGACCCAACGGCAAGCTCCTGGCCGCAACTCCTCCCGAGCCGCTCTCAGAGCCGGCCAACCTCAAGCCGCGGGTGCTTGCCGGTGTCTCAAGGACGTTTACCGTCCTGGAACAGGCGGCCCGGCCCAAGGGGCCGGCGGCCGGCTCGAGCGTACTCGCGTCGGAGGCGCCCTAGGCCGTGATCCACGAAGAGATGTCCACTGAATCGCGGGCGCGTCGCACGCTCGGCGGCGCGGCGCGGGTGCTGCTCGCGCTTAAGGTCGATGGTCCGCTGCTGACCGGTCTCGGCCTCATCGCCGCATACGGCCTGGTGGTGCTCTACAGCGCCTCGGCGGAAAACCTGCCGATGCTGCTGCGCACCGTGCTGCGGCTCGCGCTGGGAGCGGTCATCATGCTGGCCCTCGCGCGGGTTACGCCCAACGTCCTGCGCCGCGCCTCGCCCTGGCTTTACGCCATCGGCATTCTGCTGCTTCTGGCCGTGGCCGCGGTCGGCCACGTATACCTGGGCGCTAAGCGCTGGCTCGATCTCGGCCCCATACAGTTCCAGCCTTCGGAGCTGATGAAGCTCGCCGTGCCCATGATGTGCGCCTGGTACCTGCATGAGCGGCCGCTGCCGCCGCGGTGGAGCGATCTCGCGGTGCTCGGCGCCATCATCCTCGTACCCGTGGCGCTGGTCGCCAAGGAGCCCGACCTCGGGACCGCCATGCTCATCGGCACGGGCGGGTTCATCGTGGTGTTCCTCGCCGGCCTGCGCAAGCGGGTCATCGCCGCGCTGTTGCTACTGGCCGTGGGCGGCATGTTGTTCGGAATGCGCTTCATGCACGGCTATCAGCGCGAGCGCCTGGTAAGTTATCTGAACCCCGAGGCCCATCCGCTCGGCGCCGGCTATCACATCATCCAGTCGCAGATCGCCATCGGCTCGGGCGGAGTGTTCGGCAAGGGCTGGATGGCCGGCAGCCAGGCCCTGCTCGATTTCCTGCCCGAGCGGACCACGGATTTCATCTTCGCGGTGATCGGTGAGGAGTTCGGCCTCCTCGGGGTGCTCGGACTGCTGCTGCTCTACGCCTTCGTCATCGGCCGCTCACTCTATCTGTCCATGCAGGGACCGGATACCTTTTCCCGGTTGCTCGGCGGCAGCGTCGCGCTCACCTTCTTCATTTACGTGTTCATCAATGCCGGCATGACCACCGGTCTCGTGCCGGTGGTCGGCGTGCCGCTGCCGCTGGTGAGTTACGGCGGCAGTTCCGTGGTGACGGTGCTGTCAGGTTTCGGTATTCTGATGTCGCTGTACTCGCACCGGAAGCTCATGGGCTAAGGAGCACCCGTCCCATGCCTCGCTCGATCCTGTCCGCCCTGCTTGCATTCGCCGTCCTCGCGCAGCCGGCCGCAGCGCTCGGAGCTGCAGCGCCGTTCCCTCATGCGCAGCTCGCCCGTTTTGCCGCGCGGGTCGCGCGGCGCGACGCGCTTGACCGCCGCTGGGTGCTCGGGGTGCTCGAGCAGGCCCGCGAGCAACCCGACATCGTGGGCATGATGAACCGCCCCGCAGAGAAAGTGCTGCAGTGGTGGCAGTATCGTCGCATTTTCCTCACCCCGAAACGGATCGCTCTCGGGGTGCAGTTCTGGCGTGAGCATCGCGAGGCGCTCGAGCGCACGGGCGCGCAGTGGGGTGTCGCGCCGCGCTACATCGTCGCCATCCTCGGCGTCGAGACCTACTATGGTCGCCTCACAGGCGGCTACCGTGTGCTCGATGCGCTCTCGACCCTGGCCTTCGATTACCCGTCTCGCGGGCGCTACTTCGGTCATGAGCTTGCGAAGTTCCTGGTCCTTGCGCATCGCGACGGACTCGACCCGCTCACGGTGAAGGGCTCCTACGCCGGGGCGATGGGCCCGATGCAGTTCATGCCGTCGAACTGCCTGCGGTACGCCGTGAGCACCGACGGGCACCCGCCCGACCTGCTCACGAACTGGGACGATATCTTCGCAAGCGTCGCCAACTATCTTCATGCGCACGGCTGGCAGGCGGGCGGGCCGGTCCTCGCCCCGGTCAGCGTCGAGCCGCAGGCGACCTTTCATATCGATCCGGACGATCTGGCGCTCGACCGAACGATCGGCGCGCTGGCGGCCGAGGGGGCCAAGGTCGAGAGCGACGCTCCTGCCGACACGCCTGTGGCGCTGCTGCTGGCGCAAGAGCGGACGGGCCCCGCCTACCGGGCCGGCTTTCACAACTTCCGGGTCATCCTGAGCTACAACTACAGCGCGATGTATGTCATGGCGGTCAACGATCTGGCGCAGGCGATCGCGCGGCAGATGAGCCGGCCGCCGCCCGCATTGGCCAGCAGCAGGGCCGGCTGAGGTGCGGGGAGCGGCGCTCCTCGGCGCGGCTGCCTGTGCGGCCCTGCTTGCCGGCTGCGCCACCACGCGCCACGCGGGAGCGAGCCTCGGCGCGAATCTGCCGCCTCTGCCCAAGAACTGGCGCTCGCTACCGAATCCGGTGCCGCGGTATCTGCCGCCCGCGCCCCGGGGCAATCCGCCTTTCTACGACGTGGACGGGAAGCGCTATTACGTGCTGGCGAGCGCTGCCGGTTATGATGCCATCGGCGTAGCTTCCTGGTACGGACCAAACTCCGACGGCAGGTACACCGCCGATGGCGACCGCTACAATATGTACGCCATGACCGCCGCCAACAAGGTTCTGCCGTTGCCCACCTATGTGCGCGTCACCGACCTCGCCAACGGCCGCAGCGTCATCGTCAAGGTCAACGATCGCGGCCCGTTCGTGGCGCACCGCCTCATCGATCTGTCCTACATGGCGGCCGCCAAGCTCGGCATGCTCGCCACCGGCACCGCGCTTGTCGAGGTGCGCGCGCTCACCCCAGACAGTCCCGATGTGCTCACGAGCGCCGCCGAACATCCGTCGCCGATGCTCTATGTCCAGGTGGGCGCCTTCGCCGTGCCCGCCGACGCCGAGCGGGTGCTGGCGAGGCTGCACGCCGCCGGCATGTCGGGCGCTTTCATCCTGTCGCCGGCGGTCGCCGGAGGCCGGCTCTACCGGGTACGAGTGGGGCCCGTGAGCAACGTGCCGCAATACGACCGGCTCGCCGCCCGGCTCGCTGCACTCGGCTACCCCGGCGCCTGGCTGGTCAGACCGTGAGTCTCGCAGCGCAAAGAACTATCCGGCGCGAGCGCACTCTTAACCTTGCGCACCCGCCGCACCACCTGCAACGGAGGAATCTCTGACATGTCCCGCCCATCCGTCCTGGCCGCGATAGCGGCGCTGCTGTCCGGCCTGATCGCACTCAGTCCAGCCTGCGCGGCCGTGCCCGTGCCGCCGCCGCCGCCGCTCAACGCGCACTCCTACATTCTGGTCGACGTCAACACCGGCCAGGTGCTGGCGGCGAAAAACCCGGACGACAAGATGCCGATGGCGAGCCTGACGAAACTCATGGCCGTGTACATCGCCTTCTCCGCGCTGAAGAGCGGGCAGCTCTCGCTCAACACTCCCGTGTTGATCAGCAACACCGCGTGGCGCACCGGCGGCTCACGCATGTTCGTGAACCCGGGGTCCGAGGTCTCCGTGCTCAATCTCCTGAAAGGCATCGTCGTCGACTCGGGCAACGATGCCACCGTGGCGCTCGCCCAGAAAATCGGCGGCACCCGCGCAGGCTTCGTCTCGCTCATGAACGACTATGCCCGCCGGCTCGGCCTGCATTCGACTCACTACGTCGATGTCGATGGCTTGCCCGCGCCCGATCACTATACGACGGCGCGCGATCTCGCCAAGCTCACCATGGACCTGATCCGCGATTTCCCGCAGTACCGCTTCATCTTCAAGATCAAGAAGTTCACCTGGGACCACATCACGCAGCGCAACCGCGTGTCGCTCCTGTGGACCGATCCGTACGTGAAAGGCATGAAGACCGGCTACACGAAAGCTGCCGGCTACTGCATGATCATCTACGCCGATCGCAAGGGAATGCGTCTGGTGTCGGTCGTGTTGAAGACACCGAGCTGGGACGCGCGGGTCAACGACAGTCAGGCTCTGATCACCTACGGCTACAATTTCTTCAAGAACGAGCAAGTCGCGGCCGCGCGCGCCATCCTGTCCCGGCCGCGCGTGTACGAATCCGCCGCCGGGTACGCTCCGGTCGGTCCGGCGCACAGGATCGAGCTCACCGTGCTGCGCGGGCACAACGCGCTGCGTACCCATATCGAGTGGAACCATTGGCCGCTGATAGCGCCCATCGCAGCCGGCGCCGATGTCGGCACGCTCGTCGTCACGAACAGCGCCGGACGCAGTCTCGACAGCGTGCCGCTCGTAACGCTTGCGCCGGTGCCCGAAGGGGGCCTGTTCACGCGGATGAGCGACGCGGTGCGGCTGTGGTTCCGGCACGCCTAGCCCGGACGCTCGACGCTCCGGCGAACGGGAACACATGGCCGCGCCTTTTCCGACCTGCTATCTGAACGGCGAGTACCTGCCGATCGGCGAGGCGCGCGTCTCGCCGTTCGACCGGGGATTTCTGTTCGGCGACAGCGTTTACGAGGTGATGCCGGTCTACGGCGGAAGGCCGTTCCGCATGGAGGCGCACTGTGCCCGCCTGACGCGCAGCCTCGCCGAGCTGCGCATGTGCGATCCGCTCTCGCGAGCGCAGTGGCGGGAAATCTTCTCAGCGCTCATCGAGCGCGGAGGCGGCGGCGACCAGTACCTGTACTGGCAGGTGACCCGGGGGGCGGAGCACGGCCGCAATCACGCCCCGTTGCCGCAGGTGCCGCGCACCGTTTTCGCCTTCGCGTGCCCGCTGCCGCCCACCTCCCCGACGGTATTGGAGAGAGGCCTCGCGTGCGTGACAGCCGCCGACTCGCGCTGGGCGCGCTGCGACGTCAAGTCCACCGCCCTGCTTGCCAATGTGCTGCTGCGCCAGCTGGCGGTGGACGCCGGGGCGGCTGAGACCATCCTGCTGCGCGACGGACAGTTGACCGACGCCTCCGCATCCGCGGTGCATGTCGTTATCGGAGGCGAGCTGCGCACGCCGCCGAACTCCCCGGCGATCCTGCCGAGCACCACCCGCGTTGTGGTGGAGGAGCTGGCAACACGCATCGGCATTCCGTGGCGCGCGGCTGCCGTCAGCGAGGCGGAGCTGCGCGGCGCCGAGGAGATCTGGCTCTCGGCCGCGACCCGCGAGGTGCAGCCGGTGACCCGCCTCGACGGCTGCCCCGTGGGCAGCGGCCGCCCCGGCGCGTTGTGGCGGCGTGTTTACGCTGAATTCCAGCACTGCAAGCGCGAGCTTCAAGACAGCCCATGGTGAGCGAGCCGCTACTGACATTCCCGGCGGACTACCCGATCAAAGTGATCGGCCGCCCCGGCGACGGCTTCCGCGCCCGGGTGCATGCCATCGTGCTGCGGCACGTGCCGGCCGTCGATTCCGAGCGCGTCAGCGAGCGGCTGAGCGGCAACGGCAACTTCCTGTCGATCTCCTACACCATCCTCGCCGAGAGCCGCGAGCAGGTCGAGTCGCTCACCGCCGAGCTCAGGGCCTGTGCGGGCGTGATGATGCTGCTTTGAAACCGCCGCCGCGGAGAAGCTGCGGCGCTCAGAGCCGATAAGCACGCTTTGCGAGCCGGTAGGCGAGGTCGGCGGCGGTCTCGGCGGCCTCGTCCTCGGCCAGGCGATGCTCGCTGACCAGACGCGCGAGAAAGGCGCAGTCGACCCGCCTTGCCGCATCGTGCCGCGCGGGAATCGACAGGAACGCGCGCGTGTCATCGTTGAAGCCCACCGTGTTGTAGAAGCCGGCCGTCTCGGTGGTCTGCTCCCGAAAGCGGCGCATGCCCTCCGGACTGTCATGGAACCACCAGGCCGGCCCGAGCTTCAGGACCGGGTAATGGCCGGCGAGCGGCGCGAGCTCCCGGCTGTAAGCTGACTCATCCAGGGTGAAGAGGATCACCGCGAGCCGCGCATCGTTGCCGAAGCGATCGAGAAGCGGCTTGAGCGCGCGAACGTAATCGGTCGGCTGCGGAATGTCTGCGCCCATATCGGCGCCGTGGCTTGCGTACAGAGCGCGGTTGTGGTTGCGAAAGGCACCGGGGTGGATCTGCATAACCAATCCGTCGTCGAGGCTCATGCGGGCCATCTCAGTCAGCATCTGCGCGCGAAACAGCTCGGCTTCCGCGGGGGTGAAGCGCCCGCAGATGACCTTGTCGAACAGCGCCTGCGCCTCACGGTCCGAGAGATCTGCGGTGGCCGCCGTGGGGTGACCGTGATCCGTCGCCGTGGTGCCGGCAAGCGCGAAGGCGGCACGGCGGCGCCTGTGCGCGGCGAGGTACCCGTGCCACGAATGCGCGTCCTCGCCAGTTATGTCGGCGAATTGCCCGAGCGCCTCGCGAAAATGCGCGTGCTCCGGGTCGATCACCGGGTCCGGCCGGTAAGTGCTGATTATTCGGCCCGGCCAGCCGCTGTGGCGAATCGCCGCATGCGCTTGCAGAGCGTCGGTCGGACTCTCGGTAGTTGCCAGCACTTCGATGTTGAACCGCTCGAAGAGCGCGCGCGGCCTGAAGGCGGGAGTCCGGAGCGCTGCGCCGATCGTATCGAAATATTCGTCGGCCGTATCGGCATCCAGGCGGACTGTCAGACCGAATACGTCCGCGAACACCTGGTCGAGCCACAGCGCCGAAGGCGTGCCGCGAAACAGCATGTACCGGCTGGCGAACTGCCTCCACGCCGCACGCGGCTCGACCGATGGCGGTCCCCGTCGGGATGCAACACCCAGCTGCTCGAGCGGCACACCCTGGCTGTAGAGCATGCGGTAGAGGTAGTGGTCGGGCGCGAGCAGCAGTTGCACCGCGTTGTCGAATGGCTCGTCGTATGCGAACCAGGCCGGATCGGTATGGCCGTGCGGACTCACGATGGGCAGATCCCGCACGCTGGCATAAAGCGTGCGCGCCATGGCGCGTACGCCGGGCTCGGGCGGGAAAAGCCGGTCAGGATGCAAAGCGAGGGGTCGCGGCATGCCGGGATTCTAGGGTAGCGATACCATGGGTGACAATGCAACCTTCCATGCGCCGTGCGCCGGATTCTCTACCCGCACGTTACCCCTCTCGAGGTTCGGCGTATTTCCGCCCGGCCGGGCGCACAGCGCGCAATTCCTCCGCACCGCCGGCCAGGCGTACGGGCTCATCGCCGGACGCGGCGTGCTCCCGGTCCTGACCGACCGATTGAACCGCCGCTCAGGCGGACACCGTGCCGTACAGGCGCCGCATCAAATGCGCCAGCAACCCCGCCGCCGCCGCCGCAACCGAACCGACGCCGCACAGGTCGGCAAGTCTGACCATCGACAGGCCCGGATAGCCGCAGGGATTGATCCGGTTGAAAGGCTCGAGATCGTTGACAACATTCATTGCGATGCCGTGGTAGCTGGCGCCTCGGCGCACGCGGATGCCGACGCTCG
>JAJZVF010000046.1 GCA_021845825.1 Pseudomonadota bacterium
TCCGCCTCGTAACTATCGTGGGCGAGATTGATCCCGATGTCGATGAGATGGGCGCAGGAGTGCGGTCCGGAGGGCGCAGGCATGACGTGCTGATGTGTATCGAGTCGAGAGCGGCGGGGAATTCTGTCACATTGAGCCGCTCCTCAGAACGGCAATCTCGCGCGCACGCGGGCGACAGGGCGTCCGCAGGCGCATGCGCTGCGGATGAGCCCGAGTCGCTAACCCGGTACGGGCGCGTGCGGGTCCGCGATCCGTTGCACGCATCGGCTCAGGGCACCCCGCCGTCCCGGCGGAGACCTTGATCTCACGCCCACTCGGGCGCGTTGCCCGCCTTCCACTTGATGCTGCAGCCGATGCTGGCGATCTGGTGCTCGACCCGCTTGCCGGCGAGCAGCGCATCCACCGCCGTGCGCAGCTCGATCCCCGTCACCGGCTTGTTGTTTCCCGGCGTGCTGGCATCGAAGCGGCCCCGATAGACAAGCTTCAGCGCCTCGTCGAACAGGAAAAAATCGGGTGTGCAGATCGCCTCGTACGCGAGCGCGGTGCGCTGGCTCTCGTCGTACAGGTAGGGGAAGGGGAAGTCCTTGGCGGCGGCGATCCTCGCCATGCTCTGCGGACTGTCCTCCGGGCGGGCGGTGGCATCGTTGGAGTTGATCGCCACGACTCCCAGCCCCTTCCGACCGTACTCGCGCGCGAAAGCGACAAAGCCGTCCAGGATGTGCTTCACGTAAGGGCAGTGGTTGCAGATGAAGGCGACCAGCAGTCCCCGTGGGGCGGTGAAGTCCTGCAGGCTCCACAGCCTGCCCGCAGTGTCGGGCAGCGAGAAATCCGGAGCGGCTGTGCCGAGCGGCAGCATGCGCGATTGTCTTGCGGCCATCGAAAGCTCCTCGATCGTTCAGGGGCCCGGCAGCTCCCCGAGCGAGGCGCACAGCGCCTCGACCTCCTGCCCGCTCTGATCCCAAGAGACCACCAGGCGCGCGAGTCCCGCGGCGGGCGCGCCCCAATCATAGAACTCGAAGCCGGCCGAGCGCAGCACCTCCTTGCCGGGCTCGCCGAGGCGCACGAAGACCTCGTTGGCCTCCACCGGATGCAGCAGGCGCGTACCGGCGGCCTCGCCGAGCCGGCGCGCCAGGCGATTGGCATGTTCGGCATTGCGCCGCCAGAGGCCCGTCTCCAGATAGGCCAGCAACTGCACCGAGATGTAGCGCGATTTGGACAGCAGATGACCGGCGCGCTTGCGCCGCAGCTCGAAGTCGCGCACCAGCCCGCGGTCGAAAAACACGACCGCCTCGGCGGCCAGGGCGCCGTTCTTGGTCGCCCCGAAAGAGAGCACGTCGATCCCGGCGCGCCAGGTGACATCGCCCGGGTGGCAGCCGAGAAACGCAAGGGCATTGGCAAAGCGCGCCCCATCCATGTGAACCTTGAGCCCGTGTGCATGCGCCACCTGGCAGAGCGCGGTGAGCTCAGCCGGACGGTATGCACCGCCGAGCTCGGTTGCCTGGCTCACCGATACCGCCGCCGGCTGCACGGTGTGCACCGAAACCGGATGCTCGGCGAGAGCCCGGGACAGTGTGGCGGGCGAGAGTTTGGCCTGCTCGCCGTCGAGGAGCACGAGCTGGGCTCCGCCGGTGAAGAACCCGGGGGCGGCGCACTCGTCGCAGGCGATGTGGGCCTCGTGGTGGGCGAACACGGCCCCATAGGGAGGCGTTAGCGTCGCCAGCGCCAGGGCATTGGCCGCCGTTCCGGTGGCGACGGGGAAGGCGCGCACCTCGGTGCCGAAGAACTCCCCGAACGCCCCGTCGAGGCGCCGGGTCCAGGGGTCATCGCCGTAGGCGACGGCAAGACCGGTATTGGCCTCGGCGAGGGCGCGCAGGATCTCCGGGCAGACGGTGGCCGTGTTGTCACTGAAGAATCGCAGGCTCAGGGAGTCCGCCATGGGTCGTGTTTCCTCTAAATGCGCCACCTGAACGACCACGCCCCCAGGGCGAGGAATACCAGGGTGATCATGCTCAGGTAGATGAGGTTGGGGGCGATCTGACCGAACCCGGCGCCATAGAGCATGACCGCGCGCGCCGCGTGCAGCAGCTGAGTGAGCGGCAGCATGTCCGCAATCCGTTGCACCCAGCGCGGCGATCCGGCGAGCGAGAACCATACGCCCGAGAGCAGCATCATCGGCCAGGTAAGCAGGTTCAGCAGTCCGTTCACCAGCTCCTCGCTGGAGAAGCGCGCCGAGATGGTCAGCCCCAGGGCGATCATGGACAGCGAGCCGAGCACGGCCAGCAGCAGCAGCAGCAGCACGCTGCCGCTGTCATGAAAGCCGATCAGGGCCCCGACCCCGATGTAAAGCGCCGCCGTGATGAAGACGGTGATGCTCAGGCGTGAGAGCACCTGGGCGCCGAGGAACTCGAAGGCGGTAAGCGGCGTGGCGTGCAGGCGCTTGAGGAAACCGCTCTGGCGGTATCTCAGCACGATGTAGCCGACGCCGAAGAGACAGCTGAACATGAGGTTCATGGCGAGGATGCCGGGGAAGAGCCAGTCGATGTAGCGCACCGCCTTGCCCGTCACCGCCACGCGTTGCGCCCGCGGCTCGGCCGCGAGCAGCAGCTTTTGGATGATGTAGCCCTTGGGCGAGTCCGTGTTCACCCAGTAGCGTGGCGGGTCGCCGGGCGCGAGCAGCATGTCGATCCGCTGGCGTCGGACATCCATCAGGCCCTCGCCTCGGGAGGCGACGCGGATGAACTGGACGTAGCGCTCATGCAGGAACGGATTGGCCGCGCAGCGCCCGGGCGGGCACGAACCGCGGCCCGAATCGCCCGAGGAGGGGGCGGGCCGGCGAGGCGGCGGCGCAGCGGCGGGAACGGCGGCCGCCCGGTGCGCACTCAGCACACCCACCTTGAACAGGGGCCGAGGCGGGCCGCCGAAGATGATCGCCATGCCGACGATGATCGACAGCGGCAGGATCAAGGTAAAGAACAACGCACCCCGGTCACGCAGGAACTCGAGATTGCGGGCATGCCAGACCGCGAGCAGCCGGCGCATCATGAGCGCAGCTCCCGTCCGGTGAGCTCGAGAAAGAGGTCCTCCAGATTGGGCGGCCGGATGCGCAGGTTCTTCAACGGCACATGCGCCGAGATCAGAGTGCGCAGCGTCCCGTCCAGATCGTCCGTCGTGATCTCCACGCGGTCACTCGCCTCGATGAGCTGCATCGGCAGCCGGCGCGCGGCCTGCGGGAAGTCCTGGCGGGGAAGCTCGAGCAACACCTCGGCGAAGTGCTCTCTCAGCAGCCGCTGCGGCGGGCCCTGGGTGACGATGCGGCCGCGATCGACGATGGCGATCTCGTCGCAGAGCACCTCGGCCTCCTCCATGTAGTGCGTGGTGAGCAGGATCGTCTTGCGCTGGGCCTTGATCGATTGCACCAGAGCCCAAAAATTGCGCCGCGCCTGCGGGTCGAGTCCGGTCGTGGGCTCATCGAGGAACAGCACCGCCGGATCATTCACGAGCGCGATGGCGAGCAGCATCCTCTGGCGCTGACCGCCCGAGAGCTTGCGGTTGTCGCGGTGGGCGAGCTTCTCCAGGGAGCACAGTTTCAAGACCGCGTCGATGTCGAGGCCGTGCTGATAGAGCCCGCGGAACATCGCCACGCTCTGGCGCACCGTGAGGAAGTTCTGCAGCGCGGTCTCCTGGAAAAGGATTCCGGCCTCTTCCTGGAAGCGGGCCCCGAGCGGCGCTCCGCGATAGAGCACCTCGCCCGAGGTCGGTGCGAGGATTCCCTCCATGATCTCGACCGTGGTGGTCTTGCCGGCGCCGTTGGGGCCGAGCAGCCCGAAACAGCCCCCCTCGGGCACGGCGAACGAGACGCCGTTCACGGCGGTCAAGGCGGGATACTGTTTGACGAGATCGCGGACCTCGATAATCGGTGTGCTCACGGTATGGCTGATCGCTCCAGGAGCGCGCATCCTAGCCGATTACGTCCGCACCGTCTGCCGCTGCGCCCGGTGCGGGCGGCAGGCCCCTGGTATGATGAGCGGGCAGGTTGCGACGGGATCTGCGATCGATGCGGCGGTTTCCTTGACTCCAGAAAGTGTGGCGTCCCCCCAGTTGCCGTTGTGGTCTGAGCAAGACGCCGGCTGGAGCGTGCGCGAGAGCCGACGCGCGCGACGCATGGCGGTGCGTGTCTTTCACACGGGGCGTGTGGAGGTGGTGGTTCCGGCGAGAACCCCGCCACGGGCGATCGAGAGCTTTCTCGCACGGCATCGCACCTGGATCGAGCGCAAGCGCGAGGAGGCCCGCCTCAAGGCGGTTCCGCCGGTGCCCTTTCCGCCGCAGCGGATCGAGTTGGCGGCCTGCGGGGAGCTGTGGCGATTGCATCTCGCCGGCGGGCCGGGGCGAGCGAGGGTGGCGCCGGGGGGCGGGGGACTGCTCGTGCTCTGCGGCGATGCCGGCGACCGCCGGGCGGTGCGCGAGGCGCTGCGGTGCTGGCTCATGCAGCGGGCGCGGCAGATCCTCTCGCCCTGGCTGAGCGAGTGCGCGCGCGAGCTCGGCTTCGAGTACCGGCGCGTGGCGGTTCGCCGGCAGCGCACCCGCTGGGGCAGCTGCTCGACGCGCGGTACCATCAGCCTCAACTGCTGCCTGTTGTTCCAGCCGGCGGCCGTAGTGCGTTACCTCATGATCCACGAGCTCGCCCACACCCGTCACATGAATCACTCGCGCCAGTTCTGGCAGTGCGTGGCGCAGCACTGTCCGCAGTATCGCCGGCTCGATCAGCAGCTGCTCGAGGGATGGCGAGTCGTGCCATCCTGGGTGTCCGGAGAGCAAGGCGGATGAGCAAGCGGCCCTACGAGAAGTCCGAGCGCGTCGATTTCGCCGACGAGGCGATCCATTGGGATCTCGGCTCCTCGCTCTCCTACGGCGAGTACCTGCAGCTCGACAAGGTGCTCGGCGCGCAGCAGCCCTTGTCCTTCGAGCACGATGAGATGATGTTCATCATCGTGCACCAGACGTCCGAGCTCTGGCTGCGCCTGATGCTGCACGAGCTCGAAGGCGTGCTCGAGTGCGTGCGGCGGGACGACCTCGCTCCCTCGTTCAAGCGCCTGACGCGCGTCTCGTGCGTGCAGACCCAGCTGCTCTCGAGCTGGGAAGTGCTCTCCACCATGACGCCGTTTGACTACTCGGCGTTTCGCAACGCCCTCGGCCGCTCCTCGGGCTTTCAGTCGTATCAATACCGGCTGCTCGAGTTCCTGCTCGGCAACAAGAACGCGCAGACGATCGAGGTGCACCGCCGCGACCCGCGCATCCACGAGCGGCTCGCGCGTGCGCTCGAGGCGCCCTCGCTCTACGACGAGGCGTTGCGGTTGCTGAGCCGCCGCGGCTACGGCATTCCCGAGGACCATGTGCGGCGCGACTTTCGCGAGCCGTACCGGGCGAGCAAGCAGGTCGCGGGCGCCTGGCTCGGGGTTTACCACAACGCGCAGAAGGATTGGGACCTGTACGAACTGGCCGAGCGCCTGGTGGATCTCGATTACAAGTTCCAGCTCTGGCGCTTCCACCACCTGAAGACGGTGGAGCGCATCATCGGCTACAAGCCCGGCACGGGCGGCACGGGCGGGGTGTCCTACCTCGCCAAGGCGCTCGAGCTGAAGTTCTTCCCCGAGCTGTGGCAGGTGCGCACGTCGATGTAGCCTGCCTGGCGCAGATCCCCAAGCCACGAGACGGCGGACCGGGTGCTCGCAAGCGAGTCGGGCAAGCAGGTGCTATCGCCACGTGGCGCAGGCTATCCCCGCCCGGGCGGCCGCGCGGCGCGCGCAAGCCGAGCCGTTGACGAGCACGCCGTGCTCGACGAGCTTGAGGTGCGGGAGGTCGCTTGCGGCATTGCCGTAAGCGCTTGCCTCCCCGGGATGTCGCGCCCGCAGCTCGCGCAGGCAGCGGGCTTTTTCCTCCCCGTGCCGGTTGGGCGTGCTCAAATGACCGTCCAATCGATCCGCGCGCCAGCGCACGCCGGTGCAGATCGCCTCGTGAAAGCCGAGCGCGCGCGCCATGGCCGGCACATACAGATCGACGGTCGCGCTCATGAGCACCAGATGATCGCCATTGCTGATGTGTCCGGCGATCGCCCGGCGCGCATCCGCGAAGGTGCCGCCCGCGACTACGCGCGGCACGAACTCGGCCGTCCAGCGCTCGATCTCCGCGCGGGAGACGCCCCCGAGGGTGGCCTGCAGCAGGATCGATTTCAATCTCCCGCGGCCGATCAGGCGCAGGCCGAAGGCGAGCGCCGCCGGCACCACGAGCAATGCCCGCGGCAGCCGCCCGGGCCGTCTCAGCAGAAAGCCGAGCACGTAGCGCACGAGTGTGTCGTGCCGCGTGATGGTCCCGTCGAGATCGAAGACGGCAAGGCGCATGTACGGTTTTGAGGCCCGACCGGCAGCGATCCCGCGGATCCCCGGGTGTTTCCGGGTTGCACGGGGCCTGCGCCCCGCTCGGTGGATTCCGGTCGGCTCCGTGCCGACCGCCCCGCGCGCATCGGCTGCGGGAGGGTCGCTTCTCGGGCGGCTCTCCTGTCAGGCAGACCGGGGGGAGCTCGCCAGCTGGCGCAGTACGAACTGCAGGATGCCGCCGTGGCGGTAGTACTCGCGCTCCTTCGGCGTGTCTATGCGCACGCGCGCCTTGAAAGCGATCGGGCCTGCGCCGTCCGCCGGCACCGCTTTCACAGTGACTTCCCTCGCCTGGTTGCTCGCGAGCCCGCTGATCTCGAACACCTCGCGGCCGGTGAGCCCGAGCGAGGCGGCGCTCTCGCCCGGCAGGAACTGCAGCGGCGCGACGCCCATGCCGATCAGGTTGGACCGGTGAATGCGCTCGAAGCTCTCGGCGATCACCGCGCGCACGCCGAGCAGCATGGTGCCCTTGGCCGCCCAGTCGCGCGAGGATCCGGTGCCGTACTCCTTGCCGGCCAGGATGAGGAGCGGCGTGCCCTCGCTCTTGTAGCGCATGGCCGCATCGTAGATGGAGGTCTGCTCCCCGCTCGGCAGGTGCACCGTCATGCCGCCCTCGACGCCGGGGAGCAGCTGGTTGCGCAGACGGATGTTGGCGAAGGTGCCGCGCATCATCACCTCGTGGTTGCCGCGGCGCGAGCCGTAGGAGTTGAAATCCTGCGGCTGCACACCCTGCTCGAGGAGGTAACGGGCCGCAGGACTCGTCTTGGCGATGTTGCCCGCAGGAGAGATGTGATCGGTGGTGACCGAATCCCCGAGTAGAGCGAGCACGCGCGCGCCGCGGATGTCCGCAAGCGGCGGCGGGGTCCGGCCCATGCCGGCGAAGAACGGCGGATTGCGCACGTAGGTGGACTTCTCGTCCCAGCTGTAGAGCTTGCCGGCCGGTATCGCGATGGCCCGCCAGTGCTCATCCCCCTGAAAGACGCCGGCATAGCTTGCCTGGAACATCTGCGAGTCGATCGAGCGGGCGAGAGCCTCCTGCACCTCCGCATCGCTCGGCCAGATGTCCTTGAGATAGACCGGCTTGCCGTCCGAGCCCGAGCCGAGCGGCTCGCTCGTGAGGTCTATATCGAGAGTGCCGGCAAGCGCGTAGGCGACGACAAGCGGCGGAGATGCGAGGAAGTTCATGCGCACCTCCGGGTGAACGCGGCCCTCGAAATTGCGGTTGCCCGAGAGCACCGAGCAGGCGGTGATGTCCCCTGCCTTGATGCCCGCGGAAATCTCCGGCTTCAAGGGGCCGGAGTTGCCGATGCAGGTGGTGCAGCCGTAGCCGACGAGCTCGAAGCCCACCGCGGCGAGGTCGGCGAGCACGTTGGCCTTGCGGAAGTAGTCGGTCACCACGCGTGAGCCGGGGGCGAGGCTCGTCTTGACCCAGGGCCGCGCGGCAAGCCCGCGCCGGCGCGCGTTGCGGGCGAGCAGGCCCGCTCCCATCATGACCGACGGGTTGGAGGTGTTGGTGCAGCTGGTGATGGCAGCGATCAGCACCGCGCCGTCCTTGAGCTCGAAGACCCTGCCGTCGAGCTGCACCTGCGCCGTGCCCTTCGCCGCCGGATTGCGCGCGGCGCGCTCCTGCGCGGACTTGCCGGCACTGCTCTCGTAGGCGCTCTTGGCGCCGCGCAGCGGCACGCGGTCCTGGGGCCGGCGTGGACCGGCGAGGCTCGGCTCGACGGTGCCGAGATCGAATTCGAGCACGTCGGTGTACTGCGCGCAGCTCGCCCCCGGGCGCCGCCACAGGCTTTGATGTTTGGCATAGGCGGCGACGAGCTCGATGCGCTCGCGCGGCCGGCCCGAAAGCTCGAGGTAGCGGATCGTTTCCTCATCGATGGGGAAGATGCCGCAGGTGCTGCCGTACTCGGGCGCCATGTTGGCGATGGTGGCCCGGTCGGCGAGCGGCAGGTTGGCGAGGCCGTCACCGAAGTACTCGATGAACTTGTCGACGACCCCCCGCTTGCGCAGCATCTCGGTCAGGGTGAGCACCAGGTCGGTGGCGGTGGCGCCGGGGCGAAGCCGGCCGCTCAGGCGCACGCCGATCACCTGCGGGATGAGCATGGTCACGGGCTGACCCAACATCGCCGCCTCGGCCTCGATGCCGCCCACGCCCCAGCCGAGCACGCCGAGGCCGTTGATCATCGTCGTGTGCGAGTCCGTGCCGACCAGCGTGTCGGGGTAGGCGCTGTGTACGCCGTTGCGCTCGGCATCGAACACGACGCGGCCCAGATATTCCAGGTTGACCTGGTGCACGATGCCGGTGCTCGGGGGCACCACGGCGAAATTGCGGAACGCCGACTGGCCCCAGCGCAGGAACGCATAGCGCTCGGCGTTGCGGGAGAACTCGATGCGGGTGTTGGCCGCGAGCGCCCCCGGGGTGCCGTACTCGTCCACCTGCACGGAATGGTCGATGACGAGCTCCACCGGGGCGAGCGGGTTGACGCGCTCGGCGTCCCCGCCCAGGCGTACGATCGCCTCGCGCATGGCGGCGAGGTCCACCACGCAGGGCACGCCCGTGAAGTCCTGCAGGATCACCCGCGAGGGCGTGAAGGCGATCTCGTGGTCCGGGGCGGCTTTGGGGTCCCAGGCGAGCAGCGCTTCGATGTCAGCGCGGGTGACGTTGACGCCGTCTTCGAAGCGCAGCAGGTTCTCGAGCAGAATTTTCAGGGAATAGGGCAGTCGTGCGACCTTCTCCTCGGGTAGAGCCGCGAGGCTGAAGATCTCGTAGGAACGATTGCCTACCGAGAGGGTGGTGCGCGCCTTGAAGCTGTTCGTCATGAGGGGTGCTCTCCGGGAGGGGGCCGGGAAAAGGCGGCGCGGATTATAGTCCGTCCGCTGTCCGCCCGCTTCGTGACATGCGCTTACGCGCGACTGCTGCCACCGGGATTCTTCATACAAATTGCCCGCCCCTTTCGGCTCAGGTCCCCGCGTGCGCCAGCACGGTCTCGATCACTGCGCCGCCGAGGCAGCGCTCGCCCGCGTACACGACGGCGTACTGGCCGGGCGTGACCGCGCGCTGCGGCCGCTCGAACACGATGCGGGCCGCTCCGCCGGCGAGCGGCTCGAGCGAGGCGGCCTGGTCGGCCTGGCGATAGCGGACCTTGACGGTGCAAGGGAAGCGCTCAGGGCGCGGGCGCGCCAGCCAGTGCAGGGGTCCGGTCGTGAGCGCGGGGCTGAGAAGCAGGGGGTGATCGTGTCCCTGGACGACAATGAGCGCGTTGCGTGCGGTGTCCTTTGCGGCCACGTACCACGGCAGCTCCGGCCGGCCGGGGCGCCCGCCGATGTTGAGCCCGGCGCGCTGGCCGAGGGTGAAGAAGGAGAGCCCCGCGTGCTCACCGAGCCGCTGGCCGTCGGCCGATTCGATGGGCCCGGGACGGTCGGGCAGATAGCGGCCGAGGAATTCACGAAACGGCCGCTCGCCGACGAAGCAGATGCCGGTGCTGTCGGGCTTGTCGAACACCGGCAGGCCCGCTTGCCGGGCGCGTGCACGCACCTCGGTTTTCTCGAGATCGCCGATCGGCATGACAGTGCGTGCGAGCTCGGATCTCTGCACGGCGTGCAGGAAATAGCTCTGGTCCTTGGTCCGATCGCGCGCCTTGTGCAGCTCGATGCCCGCATGGCCCGCCACCAGGCGCGCATAGTGTCCGGTGGCGAACGCCTCGGCGCCGAGGCGCGCGGCGTAACGCAGCGCCACGCCGAACTTGATCTCCCGATTGCAGAGCACGTCCGGATTGGGGGTGCGGCCGGCGCGGTACTCGGCGAGGAAGTGCCGGAAGACCCGCTCGCGGTATTCGGCCGCGAAACTCACCCGGTGCAGCGGGATGCCGAGCTCGGCGGCCACTGCGCGCGCATCCTGGAAGTCCTGCGCTGCGGTGCAGTAGCCGTCATCGTCCTCCTCCCAGTTGCTCATGAACAGGCCGTGCACCTCCCAGCCGCGCTCCTTCAGCAGCAGCGCCGCCACCGCCGAGTCGACCCCCCCGGAGAGGCCGACAACGACCCGCTTCATACCTCGGCCGCCACCACCGCGCCTGCCGAATCGAGGTCCAGCTGCGCCACGTCTGCGAGCGCTGAGCGGGTGCCGCGCAGGAAGTCTTCCAGGCTGCGCAGCACCAAGGGGCTGCGCAGCCTTGCCCCGCTCGCGCGGATCTGCCCGGGCGTGAGCCAGCGCGTGGCGACGATGCCCGCATCGAGCGGCTGCCCGGCGCGGTGGTCGCTCACCGAGCCGGCGAAGGTGAAGCGCTTGAAAAGGCGGCCCGTGCGCGGCTGCCGCCAGAGGTACACACCGACCAGCGCGCTCACGCTGAAACGCCACGCGGTCTCCTCCCGCACTTCGCGGACGACGGCCTCAACGAGGGTCTCGCCGTGCTCGAGGTGGCCGGCGGGCTGGTTGAGCACCAGGCGCCCCTCGATGCGCTCCTCGACGAGCAGGAATCGCCCCGCGCGCTCGGTTACGGCGGCGACGGTGATCTCGGGGGTGGACATGCCGGCAATTATAGAGCCGGAAGCGCTTTATCTGCGCGCGATGCGCAGGCCCGGCTCCGGCGCGCAGGCGTCCCAGAGTTGATCGAACTCGTGCAGATACAGCTTGGCGACCGGCGGGTTGTCGATGTCGGCGATGCCGTCCCAGGTGTCCGAGCGCAGCCGGTACACGAGCGCGTGGCCGTCGGCGATCAGGTAGGCGCAATGATGCTCGCGGGCGCGCAGCGTCGGGGCGCGCACCTCGATGCAACTCGAGAGCCGGCGCGCCATGGCCATGAAGCGATGGCTGTCGGCCGTGACCCGGCCGGACTCGGTGAGCAGCACGCGCACCTTGGCGAAGGGGCGCGCCAGCACGAAGCACTTGATGACCTCGAGGAAGGCGCTCTGATCGTACAGGTCCGGCTCGAGATCGGCGGTATAGATGGAGATGAGCCGCTGCGCGCAGGCGGCCACCTGGTTCACCGCCGCGCGCACCTCCGCCACCGTGGTGAGCACGGTGAGGGCCTCGACGCCGACGGCGCAGCCCTCCTGCTCCGACTCCGGCGAGTAGCGCGCGTGAGCGAGTCTCGCCAGCACGTTGTTGTCATGATGGGTGTAGGAAGGCACGGGCACATATCGGCATCGCCTGCGCGGCAGGCTCGCAGCCCATCTTAAGGAGCGCGGCCGGCGCGCCCTAGCCGAGCCAGTCACAATTTGCGCTCGCGACCGGTCCCGCGGGCCGCACCGCCCGCGGTCATTTGTCATATTCCGCGGGCGAGCCGGGCGGCGAGGCCGGTATAGCCGGCGGGCGTAAGCGCCTGCAGCCGCCGCTTCTGCTCCTGCGACAGCGGCAGCGCCTCGATGAACTGCGCGAGCGCGAGCGCATCGACGGCCCGGCCGCGCGTGAAGGCCTTGAGCTTCTCGTAGCCTTCCGGCACACCCGCCGCGCGCAGCACCGTCTGCACCGCTTCCCCGAGCACTTCCCACGCGCCATCGAGATCGGCGCGCATGCGCGCCGCGTCGGCATCGATCTTGTCGAGTCCGCGTCCGAGCGAGTGCCAGGCGATGAGCGTGTGCCCGAGCGCCACCCCCAGGTTGCGCAGCACGGTCGAGTCGGTGAGATCGCGCTGCCAGCGCGACACGGGGAGCTTGTCCGCGAAGTGGCGCAGCAGAGCGTTCGCGACGCCGAGGTTGCCCTCGGCGTTCTCGAAGTCGATGGGATTGACCTTGTGCGGCATGGTCGAGGAGCCGACCTCGCCCGGGGCGGCGCGTTGGCGCAGGTAGCCGAGGCAGATGTAGCCCCAGAAATCCCGGCACAGGTCAAGGAGCACCACGTTGATGGCGCACAACGCATCGCAGTACTCGCCGATCCAGTCGTGCGGCTCGATCTGCGTGGTATAGGCGTTGCACGTCAAGCCTTGGGACTCGATGAACGAGGCGCTGACTGCGGGCCAGTCCACCTCGGGCAGGGCGGCCTGATGGGCGTTGAAATTGCCGACCGCGCCGTTCCATTTGCCGAGGATGTCCACCGCGCCCCAACGCCGTCCGGCGCGTCTGAGACGGGCGATGAAGTTGGCGATCTCCTTGCCGAGGGTGGTGGGGCTCGCCGGCTGGCCGTGCGTGCGCGCGAGCATGGGCAGATCGGCATGGCGATGGGCGAGCTCGGCGAGAGTTGCGATTCTCGCGGTCAACGTGCCATCGAGCAGGACGCGCGCCTCGCGCAGCAGCCGGGCGTAGCTGATGTTGTTGATGTCCTCGGACGTGCAGCCGAAGTGCACCAGCTCGAGCGTCGCCGCCCCGGCGCCGGCGGCGGCAAGCTGCTCGCGCACGTAGTATTCGACCGCTTTGACGTCGTGATTGATCCGCGCCTCGATGGCCTTGACCGCGTCCGCGCAGTCTTGACCGGGCTGCTCGATGAGCTCGCAGGCGCGCGCACGCACCGCCGGCGGCAGGCCGGCGCCGGGCAGCTGCCTCACTGCGGCGGCCAGATGCATGAGCCACGCGGCCTCCACGCGCACACGCTCGCGGATCAGGCCTGCCTCGGACATGAGGCGGCGCAGCGGCTCGGCGGCCTGCCGGTAACGGCCGTCGACCGGGGAGAGGGCGAGGACGGCGGGAAGATCGTCGCGGAGGCGGTCGGTCATGCGCTGAAGGGCAGGGCGAAGTGCTAGGATTCGCATCATAACGCATACCGTGCCGTGCTCGCAGGCGGCCCCGCGGCACGGGCGCAGCACCGAGCGGGCCACGGAGCCAATCGAATGACGAATTCCTTTCGGATCGAGCGCGACAGCATGGGCGAGCTCAAGGTGCCCGCGGAGGCGCTCTGGGGCGCGCAGACCCAGCGCGCGGTGCAGAACTTTCCGATCAGCGGCCGCCCGATGCCGCGGGCGTTCATCGGCGCGCTGGGCCGCGTCAAGCAGGCGGCCGCGCGAGCCAACAGCCGCCTCGGGCTGCTCGAGGCCGCCGCCGCCGAGGCGATCGAGGCCGCCGCCGCCGAGGTGGCCGACGGCCGCCACGATGCGCATTTCCCCGTCGATGTGTTTCAGACCGGCTCGGGCACGAGCACGAACATGAACGCCAACGAGGTGATCGCCGCGCTCGCCGCGCGCCGCCTCGGCAGTCCCGTGCATCCGAACGATCATGTCAACATGGGACAGAGCAGCAACGACGTGATTCCGACCGCCATCCACGTGAGTGCCGCGCTCGCGGTGCGGGACGATCTCACGCCCGCGCTCGCCCGCCTGCGCGAGGTGTTGAGCGCCAAGGAGGCCGAGGTCGGCACACTGGTCAAGACCGGACGCACCCACCTGATGGATGCCATGCCGGTCACTCTGGGGCAGGAGCTTTCCGGCTGGCGCACACAGATCGAGAGCGCGCTCGAGCGGCTGGCCGGCAGCGAGCCGCGGCTGCACGCACTGGCTCAGGGCGGCACCGCCGTCGGCACGGGGATCAACGCGCATCCTGCGTTCGGCCGCGGCTTCTGCGCGGCGCTCGCCGAGATCACCGGCAGCCCCTTCCGGCCGGCCCGCAACTACTTCGAGGCACTGTCCTGCCAGGACACCGCGGTCGAGCTTTCCGGGCAGCTCAAAGTGCTCGCGGTGAGCCTCATGAAGATCGCCAACGATCTGCGCTGGATGAACAGCGGGCCGCTCGCCGGTCTCGGGGAGATCGCGCTGCCGGCGCTGCAGCCGGGCAGCAGCATCATGCCCGGCAAGGTCAACCCGGTTATCCCGGAGGCCACCGCCATGGTGTGTGCGCAGGTGATCGGGCACGACGCCACCATCACCGTGGCCGGTCAGTCGGGCAATTTCCAGCTCAACGTGATGCTGCCGGTGATCGCCTACAATCTGCTGGAGAGCATCCGCCTCCTCGCCAATGTCTCCCGGCTGCTCGCGGACCGGGCGATCTTCGGATTCAAGGTGAACCCCGCGCGGCTCGCCGAGGCCCTCGAGCGCAACCCCATCCTGGTGACCGCACTGAACCCGGTGATCGGTTACGAGAAAGGCGCGGCAATCGCCAAGAAGGCCTACGCCGAGGGCCGGCCGATTCGGGAAGTAGCCGAGAAAATGACCGATCTTTCGCCGCGGGAGCTCGCAGCTCTTCTCGATCCGGCCGAGCTTGCCAAGGGGGGCATAAAGGGCGGCACCGGCGGCGGTGGCTGAGGAGCACTTCGTGGGACCTGCGTCGCACGCCGGCGCCTGCCGGCCGGCGGCGCCCGCTCTGGTGCAGATCGAGCGCCGGCTCGCAGGCAGTGTGCCCCGGCACGCGTGCGAGGACTGGCTCGTCCCGGGCCAGACGCTCGAGGCGAGCCGGGAGTTGCGCCGATACTTTCCCGCCCATCCCGTGCCGGCGGCGGTGCTCATCCCTCTCGTGGCGCACCCGGAGCCCACCGTGCTTTTGACGCGCCGGGCGCAGGCGATGCGCACGCACGCCGGGCAGGTGAGCTTCCCCGGCGGGCACATCGAGGCCGGGGACCGCGGTCCGCTCGAGGCGGCGCTGCGCGAGGCGCGCGAGGAGATCGGGCTCGAGGCGCGCTTCGTTTCGGTGATCGGCTTTCTGCCGGATCACGTGGTGATCAGCGGCTTTCGCGTCACACCGGTGGTGGCGCGCGTCTCGCCCGGCTTTTCGCTCGCCCTCGATGAAGAGGTGGAGGAGGTCTTCGAGGTCCCGCTGTCATTCGTGTTTGATCCGCGCAATCAGCGGCCCCGCCTGCACCGGTTTCGCGACCCCGACGTCGAGGTGCCGATGGTCGATATCCTCTACGGGGAACACCAAATCTGGGGCGCCACCGCCGGCATGCTGATGACGCTGTATCGGATGTGTTTCCCGGGCGGGCCGCCCGGCGGGGAGCGGGCGGGTGAGCTGCGCAGCGCCGAGCGAGCCGCGCACGCCACCGGGAAGGAAGGGACTGCAAATCGAGCAGACCATGAGGCGTAGCGAGGCTGCCGCGGCCCTCGGGGCGCTCCTTGAGCTCATGGAGCGCCTGCGCGACCCCGAGCGGGGCTGCGCCTGGGACTGCGAGCAGACCTTCGCCTCGATTGCCCCCTACACCATCGAGGAGGCCTACGAGGTTCGCGACGCCATCGAGCGTGGCAGCCCGGAGGCGCTGCGCGGGGAGCTCGGCGATCTGCTGTTCCAGGTCGTTTTCCATGCGCGCCTGGCCGAGGAGCGCGGCTGGTTCGACTTCGCCGCCGTGGCGCGCTCGCTTCACGAGAAGCTCGTGCGCCGCCATCCGCACCTGTTCGGCGCGGGCGCGCAGAGCGCCGGTGCGCCCGGACAGTCCCGGCAATGGGACGAAATCAAGGCGCTCGAGCGCGCGCAGCGGGCGCAGGCCCAGGCCGGCGAGGACAGCGCGCTCGCGGACGTGCCGCTTGCCCTGCCGGCGCTGATGCGCGCCGCGAAGCTCGGGCGCCGGGCCGCGCGCGTCGGGTTCGACTGGGAGCATCCCGGGCAGGTGCGTGCGAAGGTGCTCGAGGAGCTCGGGGAGATCGATGCGGCGCTCGCCGGCAGGGCAGATCCGGAGGAGATCGCCGAGGAGCTCGGCGACCTGTTGTTCGCCGTGGCGAACTGGAGCCGGCATCTTGCGGTCGATCCGGAGGAAGCGTTGCGCGCGGCCAATGGCAAGTTCGAGCGCCGCTTCCGCCGGATGGAGCAGCTGGCGGGCGAGCGGGCAACGGCGCTCGGGACGCTGAGCGCCGGCGAGTGGGACGCATTGTGGCGCGAGGCCAAGCGGCACAGCTGATACGCCGTTGATATTCAGCGACGATTCACCGGAGGTAGGCTATCGTGCGGGCGGACCCTCGGGCGGCGCAAGCGGCGAGCCTGCGGGAGTGGGAAAGACGAGGCGGGCGCGTTTTGCAATGAATGTGGTGCGAGTGTGGGTCGCCGTGACCGCTCTGGCGCTCGCCGGAATCCTCCCGGCCGTTCCACGGGCGCGCGCCGCGGGCGCGCGCAGCGCCCCTGCCGTGAAGTCGGCCCGCATGTCCATGGATCAGGCGATCAAGATGGTCGAGGCGCGTTTCAAGGCGCGCGTGGTGCGGGCCGACACCCGCAGGCAGGGCGGGCAGGTGATTTACGTGATGCGCCTGTTGGATCGGCACGGACGGGTGTTCACGGTGCGCGTTGACGCATCGAGCGGCACGGTTCTTTGAAGGCGGCCGCGCAGGCGCAGCGGGAGGGCGGCATGAGGGTGCTGGTGATCGAAGATGAGAGTTCGCTGCGCGAGACCTTGAAAACGCAGCTCACCGAGGCAGGATTCACCGTCGATGTGGCCCAGGACGGCGTCGAAGGGCTGTTCGCCGGGCTCGAATATCCGCTCGATGTCGCCGTCATCGATCTCGGGCTTCCCAAGCTCACCGGCCTCGAGGTGATCGGTCGACTGCGGGCGGCGCGCAAGACCTACCCCATCCTCATTCTCACCGCGCGGGACAGCTGGCAGGACAAGGTCGAGGGTCTGCAGGCCGGTGCCGATGACTATGTCGCCAAGCCCTTCCACTTCGAGGAGGTGCTGGCGCGCCTGCAGGCGCTGCTGCGCCGCGCCGGCGGCTGGGCGAGCCCGCAGCTCAAGTGCGGTCCCGTGATCCTCGATACGCGCGCCCAGTCGGTCAAGGTGGGCGATCAGCCCGTCGAGCTCACCACCTTCGAGTACCGCATTCTCGAGCACCTGATGCTGCGCGCGGGCGAGGTGATCTCCAAGGCCGAGCTCACCGAGCGGCTCTACGACCAGGACTTCGAGCGCGACAGCAACGTCATCGAGGTGTTGGTCGGCAGACTGCGGCGAAAACTCGATCCGGAGGAGCGCTTGCGGCCGATCGAGACGCTGCGCGGCCGCGGCTACCGCTTCTCGCTCTCGCGCGAGTCGGCGCGCTAGCGGGCCGGACGTTCTCGGCGGGCACCCCGTGCACTCGCTCAGCCAGCGCATACTGCTCTCGGTCGCGGTACCGCTCGCGCTGTTCTTCGGCGTCATGATGCTGGTGCTCGACAGCGGTTTTCGCACTCTCACGAGGAACGGGCTGCACGAGCTGCTCGACTCCCAGATCAT
>JAJZVF010000047.1 GCA_021845825.1 Pseudomonadota bacterium
GCTTCGGTACCGGGACCGGCCAGGCGCCAGCATAGTGCAAGCGCGGTGAGGATTCGAACCCGTAGGGTTCGGCCATTTTGCCGGGAGCAAAATGGGACGCCCGCAAGGCGGCCGCGAAGCGGCGAGGCCCGGGACGGCCGAGCAATCCCGTAGGGAGCGCCAAATCACGCTTCGGTACCGGGACCGGCCAGGCGGCCGTCCTTGTCGCGTACCGGGTCATCGCCGGCCGCCCAATGAAAGGCGCGCCCCGCCGGCTGCTCGGACTGCTCGTTTCGACAGCGCCCTCTCTAGCCCTTCGCCGGCCGCTCCACGCCCGCGGGAACCGCCGCCTCCGCGGCCTTGAAGCCGATCTTGGCGTGGGTGCCGTCGCAGAACGGCTTCGTAGCCGAGGCGCCGCAGCGGCAAAGGTAGAAGGGGCGCTTGCTCGCCGTATACGCCGCGCCGTTCCAGTCGACAACCTGCACGTCCTCACCCTGGATCTGATAGGGGCCGTTCTGCAGTACCTTGATCGTCGCCATGTGCTGTCTCCGAGAGAGTTGGCGAAGCGCTCGCGCACTTCGATTGAAACGGGCCCGGCGCTGTCGAGTCCGCCCTGAAGATAGGTTCGGCGCAATTGCGCCGGACTTGCGCCCCATTTGCAGCAGCGCGGAGTATAATATTTAAATGGGCGCCTGGATCATCGTGCTCACCGTCTGCGCCGCCGGTCACGCGGGCTGCCAGTCGGCCACTCCAACGTGGTACTACGCCACGCGCCGGGAATGCGAACGGGTGTTGGCCTACATGCCGCAGACCGACCGTCCGCGGTGTGAGCAAATCTCCAGGCGCAAGGCGTACGCGGAAGGCGCGGTGCTCTTTCACTCATCGCACAAGCACTAGCGTACGCGACGTTCGGCGTGGCGGCCGTCTCCGAGCGCCGCTCTCAACCAACTGCAGCCCCCACCGCCCCGAGACAGCGCGAGCCACCGCGAGCGCACTTCGCCGTGCCCGCGGCGGACAGGCGCGCCGGACGCCTCGCTTGGCGTCGCGGAGTCCTTTTGGTACATTGATCGGACTCTTGAAATACTCAAAGGCGCGCCCCCACCTGCCCATGCCGGCGAATGCCGTGTGCGGAGCGTCGCTTCGAGGCATCTCACCGTCGCATCCGCAGGGCCTGCACGCGCGCCGATCCCTTGACACGCCGGAACTCCCGTGACCGTCCGCACCCCATCCCAGGCCGCGCTGCTCAAGCCTGAAGCGCTGCCCTGCTACGAGCGCGGCGGCGGCGCGAGCACCACACCCTTGGTGACCCGCGCCCCCGGTACCGGCGGCTTCATCACCGGCTACACCTCCTTCAGCGCCGGCGCCGAGATCCCCTTCCATAGCCACAACTGCGAGGAGAGCGTGGTGCTGATGGAGGGGCGCGCGGCGCTCGACATCGACGGTAGGGAGTACGAGCTCGAGCCACACGATGCGACCTACATCCCGGCCGGCATCCCGCACCGCTTTCGCAACCTGTCGAGGACCGAGCCGATGAAGCTTCTGTGGATCTACGCCGACGCGCACGCCACCCGCACGAACACCGCCACCGGCGCGACCAGCCCGGTGTCCGCCGAACACGGCGGCCGGCGCTGATACGCAGGACGCGGATGAGATTGCTCGTTCTGCCCGGCGACGGCATCGGTCCGGAAATCGTCGCATCCGCCGTCGAGGTGCTGCAGGCGGCGGACCGCCGCTTCGGCCTCGACATTCAACTCGACTATGAAGAGGTCGGCTTCATCAGCCTGCGCAAGCACGGCACCACGCTTCGCCGACAGGTCCTGGAGAAAGCCCGCGCATACGACGGCCTCATCCTAGGCACGCAGTCGCACGCCGACTATCCGGCGCCCGAGGCAGGCGGACGCAACATCTCCGCCGCCTTCCGCGTCGAGCTCGACCTGTACGCGAACGTGCGCCCGGCCCGCACCCGTCCCTACCTGCCCTCGAACCTGAAGCCGGGCAAGAGCATGGACCTGGTGATCATGCGCGAGGCCACCGAAGGCTTCTATCCGGACCGCAACATGAGCCGCGGCTGCGGCGAGCTGATGCCGAGCCCCGACATGGCCCTGTCGGTGCGCAAGATCACCCGCCGCTGCAGCGAGCGTATCGCCCGGCGCGCCTTCGAGCTCGCCATGACGCGCCGCAGGAAAGTCACGGCCATCCACAAGGCGAACAGCTTCCACATGACCGACGGGCTCTTCCTCGAGTGCGTCCGTCAGGTCGCCCGGGAGTTTCCGCACGTGCAGCTCGATGATCTGCTGGTCGATGCCTGCACCGCCCATCTCGTGCGCAACCCGGAGCGTTTCGACGTCCTGGTGGCCGAGAACTTCTACGGCGATATCCTCTCCGACCTGGCAAGCGAGCTGTCCGGCAGCCTCGGCCTCGCCGGCTCGGTGATGGCGGGCGATCAGCTGTGCTGCGCGCAGGCCCAACACGGCTCGGCTCCGGACATCGAGAACCAGGACAAGGCCAACCCGACCTCCATGATTCTGTCGGTCGCCATGCTCCTTGAGTGGCTCGGCGGGCACCGCGACGCGGCAGCCTGGCGCGCCGCGGCAGCGGCCATGCACGCCGCCGCGGAAACCGTGCTCGCGAATCCTGCGACCCGCACCGCCGACATCGGCGGGTGCATCGGCACGAAAGCCTTCGGCGAGGCCGTCACGGCCGCCTTGCTGGCTTGAGGGGCACACGGACACGGCCCGTAGCGAGTCCAACATCGTCGGGAACAATCGGTCGGAGATCCGCATGATCGTCGAAGTCGCTGATTTCAAGGTGTCTGCCGGGAACCGGGCGGCATTTTCCGCGGCCATCACCCGTGCCGCGGACACGGTGCTCGCAAAGGCCGGCGGCTACCGCCGCCACCAGATCCTCGCCTGCCGCGAGTCCGCGGAGCGATTCATTCTCATCGTCGAGTGGGACTCGCTCGAGGCGCATACGCTCGGATTCCGGCAGTCGCCGGCATTTGCCGAATGGCGCGCGCTCATCGCACCTTTCTTCCTGCAACCGCCGCACGTTGAGCACTTCGACTTGCTCGCCCCCGCCTGAGGCACGCGCCGGAGCCGCTCGCGAGGAGGCCCACGGACCGCCGGTACGGCAGTGGCGCGCCGAGCCCGCCATCCCGCGCCTGCCCCGTGCACAGCCGGACGGTCACTGCATGCGGTAAGTCAGGTCTATACCGAGCGTAAGCGGGCGGGGAATGGTATAGCGCATGAACGCAGTGGTTTGCAGGGATATCTGCGGCTGCGGATCGAGGGGCACCAGATTGTTGGTCAGATTGTCCACGAATAAAGTGGCGGTCCACTCGTCCCCGTTGCTCGCGAAACCCTTCATCCCCAGACGCAGGTTCGTCAGGGCATACGCAGGCAGCGTCACCAGCACCTGGTTGATATTCTGCAGAGTCGCGGTGACGACCAGCGGCACCTCGCTCCGGTCGGTGACATAATCGGACTCGATCGATCCGAAAACCGCCCGGCTGTCCGACAGGTCGTGCTGCCAGCTCAAAACGCCGGCGGCCGTCAGTTTCGGAATGTCGGGGATGGAGCTGCCGGCCGGAAAGCCGGTAATGGCGCTGTCGTGCAGGAACTGCGCATTGGTGTACGCCGCGTTCAACAGTATGCGGAACCCCCGCGGCAGGAGGGCGTGCAGTTGCCCCTCGAATCCGTATATTCTGGCGTCTGACCCGGTGACCGTGAGATTGAATCCGGACAACGCAGTCTCTATTTGAGGATGCTGCCACCTCTCGTAGTACCCATCGACATCCAGCATCATCCGCCGATGGAAAAACGCGGACTTCTCGCCCACCTCATAACTCAGCAGCGTGTCCGAGGCGAAGGTCTCGGGCGCCTTCAAAACCACATTTGAGCTGCAGGCGGTGGTCAGGAGCAGCTTCTGCTGCAGCGCGCATTCGTTGCTCACCAGCAACGCATCGAAGCCATTGGCTTCGTTGGCGGCTGTGGCGGCGATCACCGGCACTTCCTGGTTCGTGCCCCCGAGGCGGAAGCCCTTGGAGAACTTCGCGTACACCATATCGTTCCTGTTGATGGTGTACATCGCGGTGAAGCTCGGCACCGTGCCGCTCGCCCCGATGGATGCCGCTGAATTGAACGGCGTGGTGAGCTCGCCGAGCGCGCCGTATGGGGTGAACAGGCCGAACTGGCTGTTCGTCTGGCTCAGGCTGTAATTGTAGTGCCGGAACCCGGCTTCGATGGTCCAGCGGGACGTCAGCAGCCATGACATGTGGCCATATTCCGCGTTCTGAATGATGTCTTGCGGCTGAAATTGGTCGAACAGCTCCGTACCGCCCAACACGGGCGTCGCCTGCGGCGCGTTCAGCAACAGATCCGTATTGGAAAACAGGTCCTGATAGAAGTAGCCGAACAGCCACTGGAGGCGGCCCATATCCGCCGGCAGCGACAGCGGCCGGTTGGACGCCACGCGCAATTCCTCGCTCAGCTGATGGGTATCGTCCTGCTCGCCGATGCCCGCACCGAACGGCGAGCCGTTCGGGCCGATGCCGCCTGCGGCCACGTCATACGCCGGAATGCCGATCGCCGGGGCGACCAGCTCCGTACTGTCCTCCGTCTCGATCTGGTTGCGGTGCCAGTATCCGGTGGCCGACGTCACCGAGACCCAAGGTCGCGTGTAGACCGCTTTCAAGCTGCCGAAGCTCATGACGTCCGTTTGCGGCTCCGGCGCATCAAACACCTCATAATGCGCCAGAACGGCCGGCAGCGTGGGATGGGTGGGATTGCCGTTGACATCCACCTCATCGGGACCGCCTGCGTACGTGCTCTCGTACATCGCCATCGGGTAGATCGTCAGGTCGCGGGTCGGCTGCCACAGAAGCTCCGCCCGGATCTGGTCGACGCTGCTCGTGTTGACGCCCGACAGGTTCTGCTGCAGGGGCGCCCTGTAGAAATTGGCCGGGCGCGACACGTAAGGAAAACTCCCGGCGTCCACCGCGACCGCCCCATTCTGAATGACGAGACGCTTGATGAAGCCGCTGTTGCGGGTAAACGAGCCCACCAGGCGCACCGCGGCGGTCTTGCCCAACGGGATGTTGACCATGGCGTTTTCCTGGTGATTCAGGTTGCCGCCGTCGGTGGTATCGCTGATCACCTCCTCGCCGCTCGCCCTGAAGGCATTGAGCCGCGGCGCATTCGGAATCAGCCGGATGGTTCCGCCCATGGAGCTCGAGCCGTACAGGGTACCCTGCGGGCCGCGCAGCACCTCGACCCGCTTCAGGTCATACAGATCCGGGTCGATCACCACCTTGCCGAAAAACGAGTTGGCCGGTGCCGAAAGAGGTATGGAGCCCAGGTACAGGCCCACCACGGAAGTGTTGCCGCCCTGGGAATTCAAGCCGCGCATCTCGAGCTCGTCCAGGCCGGGACTGCCGGAGTCGCGCACGGCAATACCGGGCACGCTCACGACCAGCGAATGCAGACTCGTGATTCCCCTGCTCGCGAGCTCCCCGCCGGTGAATACGCTGATGCTGATGGGGGTCGTCTGCACCGTGGTGCGGCGCTTGGTGGCCGTGATCACCACTTCCTGCAGCTGCCCCGCGGAACCGGCCATCGGCTGCTTGGCGCGGGCGAGCGCCGGCGCGGCGGCGGCCAGGCAAAGGAGTGCCGGCAGACACGGCAGCGGCCGCAGAGCCTTGCGCATCGCGTTGCCCGTGCGCGCGACGAGCATCCGCAAGGATTCATGGACAACCGGTGGCGTGGCTCTTGTTCGCATAGGCATCCCCGTCTGTCTGGTCGTCGCGCGACGTGCCCGCCGCAGGCTGAACAGGCGGACCCATCGGCACGCGGCACTGTCGCGTGAATGGTTGCACCCGGAATCGTGAAATCCGACCGGCGAGCGCTCGCAGGTCCGGTTCAAGCGCCGCCGCGATGGGGCGTTCGCCGCGAGCAGGGCGCGCCCGCGGCAAAGCGATGATGGACCCAGAGCCTCGCGCGCCCGCTTTTCAGGGGGCGCATTCTACGGTGCGCGTCCGCATTCGATTTGGGGGATCGGGTAAAAAGTTTCGCAAAGGAGACGCGTCATTGCGTATGTCTGTGCCGATAGAATCGCGGCCGGAAAAGATGCGCACCCGACGGTCGCACTCCCGTGGGGGAACTGCCCCGAGCGGGCAGTCCCCGACAGGTGTTCGGTCGTTGTGCGCGCCGGCAAGCAGGCTTGGGCATAGGCATCGGAGCGCGCCGGCCGCGGCCAGCGGCGGGCAAACCCCGCGCCTGTCGCGCGCCGCCGCTCCCGGCCGGGCGCGGTGCCCGGCGCCGGCGCTTCTCAATAAGACTTCAATCCCCGAGCGTCCTTCGGGCACAGGCCGAACTGGCGCCGAAACGCGGTGGTGAACGAGCTTTGATGGCCGTAGCCGACCGCTTCGGCGACTTGTGCCGCCGACATGTGCTGCTCGCGCAACAATTTGAGCGCATGCTGCATCCTGCAGCGCAGGGAAAAATCGAAGAGGGTCTCGCCAAAGAGGGCCTTGAAGCCGCGCTTCAGCGATGTCTCGCTCATCCCTACCGCCCGTGCAACATGCCGGGTGGTCGGCGGGCTCGAGATCCGGTCGGCGAGGAAGGTGCGCGCGGCGTACAGGCAGCGCAACTCGTGCTCGCTGAACTGGCGCAGGGGCGCCGGCGGCGCACGGCTGAATTCGGCAACCGCGGCGCACAGGAGCTCGAGCGTGATCGCCTCGGTATGGATGAGCGCGAGCGTGCCCGTATACGGATTGTCGATGAGCTGGGAAGCCAGCTCGAACATCCGCGAGTTGAGCGGCAGATGCCGATACTCAAGCTGGCCGGGTGAGGCCGAAGCGAGTGCGCCGAGCTGTGCGGGCGAATCGGCGAGTGAAGCCGAAAAATGGCTGGCCAGATACTCCGGCCGCACGTTGACGGCCACACAGCGCTCCCGCACGGTGGCCGCCGCCCATTCGCGATATTCGATTTCCGGCGGCTGGAAGTAAACGAGCAGCGCCGGTCGGTTCAGGTGCAGCGGCTCGGCCTGAGTGCCGGCGATCGTCAGATCTCCGGAGAGCTGGAAAAAGAACTGGACCATTCCGTCGCCCGGCACGAATTCCATGCGCGGAGTCTCGTACGCGAAGTTCGCGACGACAACATAGACGTCGTCGCCTATCTGCGTGAACTCCCAGGAGCCCTCGCCTTCCTTTGGCGGAACGATGATGCGCGCACCCACCAGACGCCGCAGCGGGTGGCGCACGAGCGGCTGCACGCCCGGGGCGCGATCCAGGCTCGCGAACGCGTCTGTCAGCGTGCCGCCCGGCCCGGCGAGAAAGGCACGGAACAGCCCGCCGTGGCGTGCGTTTGCGTTCGCCGTACCGCTCGCCCGCGTGGCAGCGGCCGTGCATTCCCCCATGGTTACCGTCTCTACATGCGGCATTGGCGCCGATATTGGATGTCCGAGGATACCCTGAGATCCCCACCGCGGGGAAACGCTCTCGCTGCGAAATCGCCGACACTATCGGCTAATTTTAATGCCTCTTTTCCAAAGGTATACCGGCCGGCGGCTGGCTACCCTCCCACGATCAAAATTCCCCGGGGCACCGCGAACTTGAAAGCACAGGTCCTGCCGCGCAAACCCACCGGGTCGCAGCCGGGCGAGCCGAGCTGCGAGGCCGGCGGCTGCGCCCCTGCAGACCGTCATACCTGGGCGCGCTGGTATGGGCTGATCATGCTCACCGCCATTTATGTGTCGAACATTGCCGATCGCTACGTCATATCGACTCTGATTCAGCCCATCAAGGCCGATCTGCGCTTGAGCGATGCGGCGATCGGCTTTCTGACCGGCTCGGCGCTCGGCATCGTCTACGTCGGGATGGGCATACCGCTCGGACTGCTCGCCGACCGGGTCGAGCGGCGCAAGCTCATTGCGATCTCGGTGGCAGTCTGGTCGGCAATGACCGCGCTTTGCGGGCTGACCGGCACGTTCATCGAGCTGCTGCTCGCCCGAATCGGCGTCGGCATCGGCGAGGCCGGCGGCACTCCCGCCTCCCAGTCGATGATGGCCGACCTTTTCCCCTTCTCCCAGCGGACGCTTGCGACCACGGTATTCGCCCTCGGGGCCGCTGCCGGCTCGATGCTGGGGGCGAGCGGCGGAGGACTCATTGCCGGACGCTTCGGCTGGCGGGCGGCCTTCATTGCGCTTTCCATCCCGGGGATGCTGATAGCGGTCCTCGCGCGCTTTACGTTGCGCGAGCCGGTCCGAGGCACTTTTGATGCGGTCACCGACGAGCGCGTTCCGTCGCTTCGCGAGACATTGCGCTTCATCCGTACCCAGCCCTCCTTGGTGCACGTCCTCGCCGCCGCGGCCGTGGTCACCTATTGGGGCTGGGGGTTGCTCTGGTGGACCCCGGCGTTCCTGATGCGCTCGCATGGCCTGACGGTCGCTCAGGCCGGCACGCTGGTCGGCACGGTGACCGGAGTGGCCGGCTCGCTCGGGATCCTCGGCAGCGGCCTGCTCATCCATTGGTGCGGCCGCAGAGACCCGCGCTGGCAGCTGTGGATCGTGGGCTTGGCGACGTTTCTCGGCACGTGCCTGTCCATTGCGCTCTACGCAGCAAAAAGCATGACGACCGCCACGGTGCTGCTGTGGCTGTTCGTGCCCGTCGCGTACCTCAACATCGCACCGCTTTTGAGCTTCGCCCAGAGCCTGGTGCCGCCGAGAATGCGCGGGCTCACCTGCGGCCTGCTGCTCTTTGGCGCCAACGTCGCGAACCTCGTACTCGCCCCGCAGATCATCGGCATCATGAGCGACATCCTGCACGATGACTTCAACACCGGCATTCAGTCCCTGCGATGGGCCTTGGTACTCACGACGCTGACCGGCTTCTGGGCGACCTATCACTTCTGGGCCGCCAGCCGCAATCTTACGCATAACCTGACCCGTGCCGGGGTGCCCCTGTGATCCGCAACCGTTTGCCCACGGCACGGCCGCCGGCCCGAAATTCCCGACAAACAGACCCACACTCCCTCGGCAACCATGCGATTCTCGGCTCTGGCGCTCGCACGTAGCGCACTTTCGTTTCACGACAACTGGCCGCAGCTCTGGAGAAGTCCCGAGCCGAAGCGCCGGTACGACGTGCTGGTCATCGGCGGCGGCGGCCACGGTCTCGCCACGGCGTACTATCTCGCCAAGGAGCATGGAATCGGCAACGTCGCAGTGATCGAGAAAGGCTGGCTCGGCGGCGGCAACACCGGCCGCAATACGACGGTGGTGCGCTCGAACTACTTCTACCCCGAGAGCGCCCGACTGTATGAGCTGTCGCTGCGCCTCTACGAGGAGCTCTCCGGCGAGCTCGGCTTCAACATCATGCTGAGCCAGCGCGGCATTCTCACGCTCGCCCACAGCAGCCATCAGCTTGAGATGCTCGCGCGCTGGCTGAACGCCATGCAGCTGAACGGCATCGACGGAGAGCTGCTCGACCCGCCCGCGGTGCGCCGGTGGCTCCCTTTGCTCAACGACTCGGCGGCGGCCCGCTATCCGCTCAAGGGCGCGGTGCTGCAGCGGCGCGGCGGCGTAGCGCGCCACGACGCGGTGGCTTGGGGCTATGCGCGGGCCGCCGATGGCCTCGGGGTCGACATCGTGCAGAACTGCGAGGTCGTGGGATTCCTGCGCGCGGGCGATCGCATCGTCGGCGTCGACACCACCCGCGGCCGGATTCTGGGCGATAAGGTTGCGCTGGCCGTCGCCGGCCACAGCAGCGTGCTCTGCGCCAAGGCCGGCTTCCGGCTGCCGGTGACGAGCTATGCGCTGCAGGCCTTCGTGACCGAGCCGGTGAAGCCGGTGCTCGCCTGCGTTGCGGTCTCCATGGCCACCGGTACATACGTCAGCCAGTCCGACAAGGGCGAGCTCGTCGTGGGCGGCGGCCTCGATCTTTACCCCTCCTACGCCCAGCGCGGGAATCTGCCGACGCTGCAGGAGGTCGTGGCCGGGCTGCTTGAGCTGTTCCCCGCGTTCGGCCGCCTGAGGATGCTGCGCCAGTGGGCGGGTGTCGTCGATGTGGTGCACGACTCCTCCCCGATCATCGACCATGCGCCCGTCCAAGGGATGTACCTCAACTGCGGATGGGGAACCGGCGGGTTCAAGGCGATTCCCGCCGGCGGCCTCGTCTTCGCCCACCTCATCGCGACCGATCGCCCGCACCCCGCCGCCGAAGCGTTCACGCTGCGCCGCTTTGCCACGGGTGCGCTGATTGACGAAGGTGCCGCGGCCGGCATCTCGCATTGAGGGTGAAACCCATGCTGCGCATCCCTTGCCCCTGGTGTGGCCCACGCGATGAGCCGGAGTTTCGCTGGGGCGGAGAGGTTCCCGTGTTACGGCCAGGTCCGCCCGAGGCGGTCTGCGCGGCAGCCTGGGCCGAGTACCTGTTCATGCGCGAGAACCCCAAGGGCTGGGTGCGCGAGCGCTGGGTACACGCCTGCGGGTGCCGGCAATGGTTTGTCGTGATACGCAACACCGTGACGCACGAGATCCGCGCCACGGCCCCTCTCGGGGAGCCGCTGCCGGAGATCGGCCCATGAGTCGGCACGCTCACCGGCTCGAGCGCGGCGGGCGCATCGATCGCAGCCGGCCGCTCGACTTTGAGTTCGACGGCAGGCGGTATGAGGGATTTGCGGGCGACACCCTCGCTTCCGCTCTCCTTGCGAACGGCGTACGCATCGTCGGGCGAAGCCTCAAGCTCCATCGCCCCCGCGGGCTCATCGGCGCCTGGAGCGAGGAGCCCAATGCCATCGTGCAGCTTGGCGAGGGTGAGACCACCGTCCCTGATCTCAAGGCGACGCAGGTCGAGCTCACCGAGGGGCTCGTCGCGCGCAGCGTCAACTGCTGGCCGAGCGCACGGGCGGATGTGTTCGCCTTTCTCGGGATTTTCGCGCCTCTGATGCCCGCGGGGTTCTACTATAAGACTTTCAAGTGGCCGAGCTGGCGTTGGTTCGAGCCGGCCATCCGCCGCGCCGCGGGCCTCGGTGTCGCCCCGACCCGACCCGATCCCGATCGCTATGAAGAGCGCCACGAGCACTGTGACGTGCTGGTGGTGGGGGGCGGCCCCGCGGGTCTTGCCGCCGCCCTGGCCGCCACGCGCGCAGGCGTGCGGGTCGTGCTGGTCGATGATCGGCCCGTCCTCGGCGGTGCGCTGCAGTGGGAGGAGAAGCTCATCGACAGCCGGCCCGCGCTCGAGTGGGTCGCCGAGGCTGAGCGGGAACTGCGCGCCGCCTCGCACACGCGGGTGCTCACCCGCACCAGCGCTTTCGGCTGCTATGACCACCGCCTCGTGGCGCTCTCGGAACGAGTCGCGCCGCAGAGCCGCCTGCCCATACGGGAACGGCTCTGGCACGTTCGCGCCGCGCAAGTCGTGCTCGCCACCGGAGCCATCGAGCGTCCGCTCGTGTTCCCCGAGAACGACGTGCCGGGGATCATGCTGGCCTCGGCCGCCATGAGCTACGCGGCTCAGTATGCGGTCCGTCCGGGCACCCGGACTGCGCTCCTCACGAGCACGGACTTCGCCTATCAGGCCGCCAAGGCGTTGCAGGCGCGCGGCATCGAGATCGCGGCGGTCGTCGACACACGCGCGGACCCCGGTGAAGTCGCGGCCGATGCGCGCCGCGCGGGCTTCGCGGTGCTCGCCGGCTATGGGCCACGGCGCGTGCACGGCGCGCGGGCGGTGAGAGCGCTGGAAGTCGCGCGGCTCGCCGGCGGTGCACCGGCGCACACGGAACAATCGCCTCTGCGGATCGAGTGCGATCTGGTGTGCGTCTCGGGCGGCTGGACGCCGACGGTGCACCTTTTCTCGCAAGCGCGCGGAGCACTGCGCTACGATGCGCAGCGCGCGGCGCTCGTTCCGGCTGCGGGCCCCAAGGGCTTGCAGTGCGCCGGTGCGGCCGCAGGCAACTTCGCCCTTCGCGAATGCCTCACCGACGGGTTTGCTGCCGGGCGCCAGGCCGCCAAGGCGGCCGGCGCCCGCGCGGATGCGGGCGTCGCGCCGATGGCACAACCCGAGCGCTGCGCCGTCGCGCCGTTCTGGTCCGCCCCGCACGCGGATCGCCGCAAGGCCTGGGTGGACTTGCAGAACGATGTTACCCGGGCGGACCTCGCGCTCGCGGTGCGCGAGAACCTCCGTTCCGTCGAGCACCTCAAGCGCTACACCACCACCGGCATGGCCCTCGACCAGGGCAAGACGAGCAACATGAATGCGCTCGGGATCCTCGCCGAGCTCACCCAGGTGCCGATCCCCGAGATCGGCACCACCACCTTCAGACCGCCCTATGACCCGGTGACGCTCGGCGCGCTGGCGGGGCGGCGCATCGGGGCGCTCTACCATCCGCTCAGGCGTACGCCGCTCGAGCGGCAGCACGCGGCCCTCGGGGCGGTGTTCGAGGACTTCGGCGCCTGGCGCCGCCCGGCGTGGTACGCCGCGGCCGGCCGCGGCCGCCAGGAGTGCATCCGCGCCGAGAAGCGCGCCGCCCGGGGAGCGGTCAGCGTGTTCGACGGCTCCCCGCTCGGCAAGATCGAGGTGCGGGGTGAGGATGCGGCGCTGTTCCTCGATCGCATGTACTACAACAGCATGCGCACGCTCGCCGTCGGCCGCATCCGCTACGGGATCATGCTGAGCGAGCACGGGGTGATCATCGATGACGGGGTATGCATGCGCCTCGCCGAGGATCACTTCCTCGTGAGCACCACCGGCGGGGCGGCCGAGCGCATCTTCTCGGGGTTCGAGGAATGGCTGCAGTGCGAGTGGCCGCAGTTGCGGGTTCTGGTCACCAACGTCACCTGCGCCTGGGGAAATATCGCCGTCGCCGGTCCCCGCGCGCGCGAATTGCTCGCGCTGCTGAGCACCGACATAGACCTCGACCCCGGCGCCTTCCCGCACCTCGCGGTGCGCTGCGGGAGGCTCGAGGGCGTGCCCGTGCGCATCGCGAGAGTCGGCTTCACCGGCGAGCTTTCCTTCGAGCTCAATGTTCCGGCCGGCTACACCGCCGCGCTCTGGGAGCTGCTCCTCGCGCGAGGCGCCTCCTCAGGGGTGAGACCGATCGGCGTCGAGGCGCTGCAGGAGTTGCGCACGGAGAAGGGTTATCTCCATGTGGGCACCGATACCGACGGACGTACGTTGCCCGCCGACATCGGCATGGGTGACATCCTTGCCAGGAAATCCGAGGACTTCGTCGGCCGCCGCTCGCTCATGCGCGCCGAGGCGCAGCGGCCCGACCGCCTGCAATTCGTCGGGCTCGCCGCCGACGATCCGGCCACGCTCCTGCCGGTCGGCGCGCACGTGCTGGCCGATCCGCAGACCCGTCGGGGCAGCCACGGCTATGTCACCTCGAGCTGCATGAGTGAAGCGCTCGGGCGCAGCGTCGCGCTCGGACTCGTTCAAGCCGGCCGAAGGCGCTTGGGCGAGCCCGTTGAGATTTACTGCGACGGCCGGCTCTCAAGCGCGCACATCGTCTCGCCCCACTGGTACGACCCCAAGGGGGAGCGTCTGCATGCTTGAGCGGCGCACGCCCCTGGAGTCGATGCCGGAGGGTCTCATGCCGGACGGCCTTCACCTCGCCGCCGTGCGCGACAGGGGGTTGCTGCTGCTGCAAAGCGCCTCTTCGCCCGCCATGCAGCAGGCACTCGAGCGGGAACTCGGCTTGCCGTTACCGGCGGCGCAGCAGGTCACCGCGCTCGGCGAGTACGCCCTGCTCTGGCTCGCCCCCGGACAGTGGCTCCTCGATCTGCCGGCAAAGATGACCGCCTCCATCGAAACTGCCCTCGGCGGCCGGCTCGAGGCGACGCTCGCCGCCGTCACCGATCTCAGCGATGCGCTCATCTCGCTCGAGCTCGGCGGCGCGCTTGCCCCCGAGATCCTCATGAGCGGCTGCAGCGTGGACCTCAGACCCCATGCCTTCCCGCCCGGCTGCCTCGCCCGCACCGCGCTCGCCGCGGTTCCCGCGATCCTGTGGAACCCGGGCGCGCCCGAGCGCATCCGCTGTCTGATCGAGTGCGCATTCGCCGACCACATGCTCTCCTGGCTGCGCAGCGCGACGCGGCGTTGAGCGGGGCCGTTCCCGCTCCGCTCAACGCTGGCGGCCGAGCTGCGCGGCGGCAAACCCGGCGGGCAAAAGCTCCGCTACGCTGAAGCGCCGCACCGCACCGCCGGTGTCGCAGTACACCGGCACGTCCGCATCGGCGAATTCCGCCATCACCTGCCGGCAGGCGCCGCACGGGGACAGAAGATCGGCTCCGCTCGAGGTGACCGCCAAGGCGGTGATCCGGCGCGCGCCCGCGGCGAGCGCGGAAAAGATCGCGACGCGCTCTGCGCACATCGACAGTCCGTAGGAGATGTTCTCGATGTTCACGCCCGTGAACAGCCGCCCGCGATCGTCGAGCAGCGCCGCCGCGACGCGCAAGCCCGAATACGGCGCGTAGGCCCGATCCAGACACTCGCGGGCCGGGACGATGAGGACATTCGGTTCGATCGTCATGCAATGTCTCCGCGGCGCGGGGCGCGCTTGCGCGCCCCGCCAAAGCATATCGTCCAGGCCGCCGGGCTCCACACCGCCCGCCGGGGCCTTGCGCCCCTCACCGGCGCCGCCGCGTCATTCCGCGGCGGTGAGCCGCCCGTAGACATCGGGCCGGCGGTCACGGAAGAACTGCCAGCGGTCGCGGATCTCCCTGACCATGTCCATGTTGAGGTCATGCACCAGCAGTTCGTCCTGGTCACGGCTCGCGATCGCCTCGATCTGCCCGAGCGGATTGACGAAGTAACTCTGCCCGTAGAACTCGCCGATGTTCCACGGCTGTTCCCGGCCGACCCGGTTGATCGCCCCGATCCAGCAGCCATTGGCGGCGGCGGCGGCCGGCTGCTCGAGCTTCCACAGATACTCCGACAAACCGGCCACGGTCGCCGAGGGGTTGACGATGTATTCCGCGCCGTTGAGCGCCAAAGCCCGCCAGCCCTCCGGGAAGTGACGGTCGTAGCAAATGTAGACACCGAGCTTGCAGTAACGGGTGGTGAATACCGGCCAGTGGGATGAGCCGGGCTTGAAGAAGAATTTTTCCCAGAAACCGGCCACCTGCGGAATGTGGGTCTTGCGGTATTTGCCGAGATAGCTGCCGTCCGCGTCGATGACCGCCGCCGTGTTGTAATACACTCCGGCGACCGGATCGGCCTCGTAGACCGGCACGACCATCGCCATCCGGTATTTTTTCGCGTAAGACTGCATCTCCTCGGTGGTCGGGCCGGGCACGGCCTCCGCCGCCGCATACCATTTGGCGTCCTGGCTCGGGCAGAAATACGGCTGGGTGAACACTTCCTGGAAACACAGCACCTGCACGCCGCGCGCGCCGGCCTGCTCGATGAGCGGACGGTGGGCCGCGAGCATCGCCTGGCGAATGGTCTGCGGCGGCTGGTCGGTGGCCGACTTCAACCCCATCTGGATCAGGCCGCCTCGTAACATGGTCATCGTCTCTCTCCCGGATGCAACTGATACGGTTCGACACGGCGTTGCCCGCCCGCCCCTTGCGGCCCTGCGCCGGCGACCGCCTCTAAAAAATCAGCGGGCCACTGCCGCAGGCTTCATCCGCTGCGCCTTGCGTGCGAGCGCGGCGAACACCGGCGCGAAAGCCGGCCGCTTCAGGTACCTGCCCGCGCCCCGCTCGGCGCGCAAGTCACCGTCCGCATACACGATCTTGCCCCGGCTCACGGTGTGGGTAGGCACGCCGGTCACCGTATGCCCCTCAAAGACGTTGTAGTCGACATGCGAGCGCTGGGTTTTGACCGACAGAGTACGCGTGGCCTGCGGATCCCACAGCACGATGTCCGCGTCCGAGCCGGCGGCGAGCACACCCTTGCGCGGATAGAGGTTGAAGATCTTCGCGGCGTTCGCCGCCGTGACGGCGACGAATTCGCTCGGGGTCAGCCGGCCGGTGTTCACGCCCGCATCCCACAGCACCATCAGCCGTTCCTCGATACCGCCGCAGCCGTTGGGAATCTTGCGGAAGTCCTCGCGGCCGAGCGCCTTCTGCGACGCGCAGAACGTGCAGTGGTCCGTCGCCGTCGTTTGCAGGCTGCCGGACTGCAGGCCGCGCCAGAGCATTTCCTGATGCCACTTCGGCCTGAACGGCGGACTCATCACGTGCGCCGCGGCCGCCGTGAAGTCGGGATTGCGGTACGCGCTCTCATCGACCAGCAGGTGGCCGGCCAGGACCTCGCCGAAAACCCGCTGCCCGCGCGCCCGGGCGCGCGCTATCGCTTCGGCCGACTCGGCGCACGAGACGTGTACGACATAGAGCGGCACCTGCAGTACGTCGGCGATGGCGATTGCCCGTTGCGCGGCTTCGCTTTCCACCGCCGGCGGACGCGACAGCGGATGGCCCTCCGGGCCGCTGATCCCCTGCTCGATCATCTGCTTCTGCAGCTGGAAGACCAGCTCGCCGTTCTCCGCATGCACGGTCGGCATGGCACCGAGCTCGAGCGCGCGCCGAAAGCTGTTCACCAGCGTCTCATCGTCCGCCATGATGGCGTTCTTGTAGGCCATGAAGTGCTTGAAGCTGTTCACGCCCTCCTCTTGCACGAGCGTACCCATGTCGGCATGAACCTGCTCGGACCACCAGGTGACCGCCACATGGAACCCGTAGTCGGCGGCCGCCTTGTCCGCCCAGCCGCGCCACTTGTGGTAGGCGTCGAGCAGGCGCTCGCGCGGATCGGGAATGACGAAGTCGATGATGCTCGTCGTGCCGCCGGCGAGGCCGGCGGCGGTACCGCTGTAGAAGTCATCGACCGCCACCGTGCCCATGAAAGGCAGCTGCATGTGCGTGTGCGGATCGAGTCCGCCCGGCATGACGAGCCGCCCGCCGGCATCGAGCACCTCCACCCCTGCCGGCGCAGTGAGGTTCTCCGCGATGGCCGCGATGGTTTCGCCCTCGCACAACACGTCGGCGCGCCGAGCGCAGTCGGCGTTGACGACCGTTCCGCCCCGAATCAGCAAACCGTCCATCTCAAGTCACCTCCGTACCGCGATCCGGCTGCCGCCGGCGCAGCCTCCGACAGCTTCGAAGCAGCGGTGGATGTCATGGAGTTCAGGCCCAGTGCTCGAGCGCCGCCCGGCTTCACCCGGCAAGGCCCGCAACACTAAGGCGGATCCGTCCAGCGCCCGAGCCCGTCCGCTCATCATGCCAGCCCGCAGCCGCGCAGAATGAACGACACGACGTGCTGCGTGGCATGCGTCTGCACCGCCCGATCGAGGCGCTCTCGACCGAGGACGGCGCGGATCTGCACCTCAAAATCGGCGTAGGTCTGCGTGGCGGCCCAAATCGTGAAAAACAGGTGCGTACTGTCCACCGGCGCCATGCGTCCCT
>JAJZVF010000048.1 GCA_021845825.1 Pseudomonadota bacterium
AGAAGGCCGTGAGAGCCGCCCTGACGGCCGCCGGCGAGGGACGCCTCGTCACCTTCGGGATCGTGCCGACGAGCCCTGAGACCGGCTATGGCTACATCCAGCGCGGGGCGAGCGCGGGGGCGGCGTTTGCGATTGCGCGCTTCGTCGAGAAGCCCGATGCCGAGCGGGCCGTGGCGTTCGTGGCCTCGGGCGAGTACTACTGGAACAGCGGCATGTTCCTCTTCTCCGCCCGGCGCTACCTGGAGGAGCTCGCCCGGTTCGCCCCCGACATTGCCCGGGTGTGCGCCGAGGCGTTCGCCGCGGCCAAGTCGGATCTGGATTTCACGCGCATTGAACCTGCGCGCTTCGAGACCTGTCCGGCCGATTCGATCGACTACGCCGTCATGGAGAAGACCCATGATGCGGTGGTCGTGCCGCTCGCGGCCGGCTGGAGCGACGTGGGCTCGTGGTCGGCGCTGCACGAGGCGAGCGACGCGGATGGTCATGGCAACGTGCTGCACGGGGACGTGATCTGCGAGGACTCCGAGGGGTGCTACCTGTACGCCGAGAGCCGGCTGGTGTCGGCCGTCGGGCTCACCGATCACGTCGTGGTCGAGACCAAGGATGCGGTGCTGGTGGCGCCGAAGGCGCGGGTGCAGGACGTGAAGAAGCTGGTGCACCGCCTGAAGGAGGCGGGGCGCTACGAGCACAGCCTGCACCGCGAGGTGTTCCGCCCCTGGGGCAGCTACGACAGCATCGAGTCGGGGCCGCGCTTTCAGGTCAAGCGCCTGAAGGTCAAGCCCGGTGCGGTGCTCTCGCTGCAGCTGCACCATCACCGCGCCGAGCACTGGGTGGTGGTGTCGGGGACCGCGCGCATCACACGCGGGGATGAGGTGTTCCTCCTCGAGGAGAACCAGTCGACCTACATCCCGATCGGGGTGCGCCACCGCATCGAGAACCCGGGGAAGATTGCGCTGCACATCATCGAGATCCAGTCCGGGTCCTATCTCGGCGAAGACGACATCGTGCGGCTCGAGGATCAGTACGGCCGCGAGGGTACGACGAGCTGACCGTGGGGCGCCCTGTGCCGTGTGAGGCCAGGCGCTGGGCGTCCGAGCGGCACGCCCGGTGGATCGCGACGCGCGATCAGGGGTGCACTGCAAGTCGAGTCATCGCTCAGCGCTGTCGAGCTGGAGCACGCGTCTCCTGTGCGCGTTCTGCCCTGACGGATCTACGTGCCTTCCGGAGGGATGCGGTCTGCGAGTCGCCGCAGGCGCGGCAACAGCGCGGGTAAGTCCTGAGTAATGATGCTCCAGAGCGTGTCGCCATCGATCCCGAGGTAGCCGTGGATCAGGCGATTACGCGTGGCGATGATCATCCGCCACGGGATCTCCTCGTGCGCGCGCCGGACCTGGTCCGGAATGTGTGTGGCTGCCTCGCCGAGCAATTCCAGATTGCGTACGGTTGCATCGTAGGTCAGGCCGCTGTCGAGAAATTGGGACTGGGTGAGCTGAGCCGTATCGCTCAGCGCTCGTTCCCCGAAGTGAAGCAGGTTCAGGGACGCGAAAACTGCCATTCGCGCGCAGCCTCACACATGAAGGGCTTCGCGTTCGATGAACGGCCGCAACTCGTCTCTGAGCGCCTTGTGGGTGACCAGATCAACAGCGCGACCGAGCCGATCCTCGAGATAGAACTGGACCCCAAAATACCGATCAGAGGTCGCGGGTCCATCAAAGGTCACCAGCAGGTCAACGTCGCTATCGGGTCTGGCAGCATCGCGAGCGGCTGAGCCAAAGAGTGCAAGGTCAACGACGCCGTAGCGCTCACGCAGAAGCACCTTGCTGTCGGCGAGGACTTTGAGAATTTGTGCGCGATTCATGCAGGTCTTTGGCTTATGCGCGAAGGCCGGATTTCGGACCACCCCGCGGAGTCTATCGCCCGCGGTGCCGGTCGACCTCATGACGGCAGTGCCGTGGCTGGAAAGGTCGCGGCTTGGCCCGGAGATCGCATCGACGCCTCAGCAGGGTACGCCGCGTAAAAGCGCTGACGCAAGTCCGATTTCCTGGGCGATCCGCCAGCCCTTCGGCGGTAGGTGCACGCGCCGGTACCGCGATTCGCCCCGTTGCGGATCAAGCGCCTGAGGGACTCGGGCGCCCCTGCGCGCGGCACCCAGCGGATCTGCGTGCCGCGCGCTCATCAGGCTGAGCTGCCCGCAGATCGGCTACCGGCAGGCGCTCCTGTGCGGCCCGCGGGACTTGGCGCATCACCACACCGTGCGGGGGCGGCTCCAGGGGGTCGATAGGGGCAGGCAGCACCCTATCGAGGCCCCGATGCCACTCGGCCACCCGCTGAGGGAAATGCCGTGCAGCGTTCGCTGCGGCTGCCGTATCACCGCACCGCGCACTCCGCCCTCCCAGGCCCTGCAGTCCGGGAGAGGTCTTACCCCCGGCCAACCGCGCCCGAGGCGCCGCCGGCCGGGGCCTGGGCCGGGTCAATCGCGAGATCAGCGCTCAGAGAAGTAAAATATAATTGAGCAAAACTTTGGTTTTGATAAACTCTAAATATGCCTCGATCCGCTCCTGCCCTTGCGACGCTTCCACCCGCCGTGGCGCAGGCGCTGCGAGATCTCGGCGAGAACCTCGCCATCGCACGCCTACGGCGGAAGGAATCACAGCGGACCTGGGCCCGGCGTCTGGGCTGCTCGGTGCCGACCCTCATCCGGTTGGAGCGCGGCGATCCGGGTGTGGGAATGGGGCTGTACGCCACGGCCCTGTGGATGATCGGCCGCGTGGCGGCACTGTCGGAAGTGGCGGCGCCGGGGGAGGACCGTGGGGCGATTGAGGGTGAAGTTCGCACTGCGTTGCAGCGTCGAGCGCGACGTGCGGCGGCCTCGGCACGGGCTCGCCAGAGGCGCGCTCCACCATGACCTACGAGCCCGGAGACTCGCTCGCGCTGTGGATCCTGACCGATCCATCGCGACCGCGCATGGTCGGTGAGCTGCGGCTGGTTCGCTCTTTGCAGAGCGTATCGCTGCGGTATGCGCCGAGTTGGCTCGCTGAGGGTTTTGCGCTCAGCGAAGACTTGCCGCTCATCGATGCAGAGTTTGCGCCGAGCGCACGCCACTCGGTGGTCGGCGCGGTGGATGATGCCCGGCCGGACCGCTGGGGCGAGCGCGTCATCCGCTTCATCGACAAGCCGACCCGTTGAAGCGAACTGGGAGGGTGAGCGACCCCGGCGGTTTAAATCACCGCGCAGCGGGGATGTCCGGCGGCCCAAGTCGATCAGACCCAGGACTTGCATCCGTTCGCGCGACTGGATAGAATTACAGTCGGGTTAAAAACCTCTACCGCCGGGCAGGCGGGACGTGAAGCGCGTGGAGCGGATCCGAGACGCGGTTCGGTTCGACCGAGCTAGGCAAGTCCGACCGCTGAGAAGCGCGAACTGGATGGAAGGTCCCTCGGGACCGAGGCCGTGCGCGTGCTGTCAGGAACAGCGCAGCGCAGGGTCAAGTCTGGGTGCCAATGTCCCTGCTCGAATATCTTTACTATGCCGGCGACGATCGATTTGGCGCCCTCGGTGTCTCGAGTTCCGCCGAGCACTATCTGCCTCGCCGGCTCGGACCGCTTCCGGTGCTCGGTGAAGCCGAGCAGATTTATCGGCTCGTGCGCTGCATTCAGGCCGGTGAGCCGGTGCCCCCGGCGCTGAAGCGACTGATCTCCCCCGGCGCGACCCTGGGGGGCGCTCGACCCAAGGCGCTGCTCGAGATCGATACCGAGCAGTGGGTGATCAAGTTCTCCGACGGTGATCATGCGGATAGTCCGCTCATCGAGCATGCCACGATGACGCTGGCGCGCAGTGCATCCATACGGACGGCGACGAGCATGGCCGTGCGCCTGACGGATGGCCACGCCATCGCCGTGAAGCGCTTCGATCGTAGCGGCGGGCAACGGCGGCACTGCCTGTCCGCCGCGGTGGCGCTGCGGGCGGCGGCAGAACCGTTCGGTTACCCGGAGCTTGCGCAGTTGTTGCGGCGCAAAGGGGTTGCGCACGGCGAGCGCTACGTTCAGGACATGCAGGAGTTCTTTCGCCGCATGGTCTTCAATATCCTGATGGATAACACCGATGATCACGAGAAGAACCATGCGTTGATCGTCTCGGCGGATCAGCAGTACGAGCTCTCTGCGGCCTACGACGTGCTGCCCACAGGGCAGGCGCTCGGCTTTCAACAAATGCGCATCGGTGAGCAGGGCGCGGATTCGACGCTCGAGAATGCGCTGTCGATGTCGAACCTGTTCGCGCTGCAACCCGATGAGGCGGTGGCTGAAGTGCGCCGAGTCGCTCGAGTGGTCAGCGGCTGGACGGGGCACTTCCGTGCGTGCGGGGTCTCGAGCGCGGACATCGAGCACTATGCCGAGCAGATCGATCGGCCCTTTCTGCGTGAGCAGCGGGACGAGTACGGGTGACAAATTGCGCGCTTTGAGGCGCGCCTGGCCCCGTGCGCCATCGTTGAAGCCCGTGCGAGAAGCGCCCTCGTGCGGTCCGTTCACCGGGCGGTCGAGACCCAGGATGCGGTGCGGGTGGCGCGGAGGGCGCGGGTGCAGGACGCGAAGAAGCGGGTGCACCGCCTGAAGGAGGCGGGGCGCTACGAGCACAGCCTGCACCACGAGGTGTTCCGCCCCTGGGGCAGTGACGACAGCATCGAGTCGGGGCCGCGCTTTCAGGTCAAGCGCCTGAAGGTCAAGCCCGGTGCGGTGCTCTCGCTGCAGCTGCACCGTTACCGCGCCGAGCACTGGGCCCTGAACGGATCGCGCCTTCGGTCACTGCGACAGGGCGTCTCGATGGTGCGGGGCTGGGCGTGTAAAATCGTTTCATATATCGTTTCGTATAGGATATGCAATAATTGCAAAATCAATAAGTTAATGCCTTAAAATCGTTTCATTATGGCGACCACAGAAGACCTCATTCGGGTCCTTCGGGTGCGACCCCATCTGCCCGCCGCAGAGTTGCTTGCCGTTCTGGATGTGAGCCGCGCGACGCTGATGCGCACCGTGCGTGCAGCCGGGTCCGAAGTCCTGACCATCGGGCGCGCACGGCGCACGGCCTACGCGGCCCGCCGGCGCCTGCGCGGAAGCGCAGACCCTCTGCCGGTATTTCAGGTCGACGAGCGAGGCGGCGTAGAACAGGTCGGGCGCCTGAATCTTGCCCATCCCGATGGGACCTCCCTCGAATTCAGCGCACTGCCCCAGTGGCCTCTGGATCACTCGATGCGTGACGGCTGGTTCGAGGGACTGCCCTATTTCCTTCAGGACCTGCGGCCTGCGGGATTCATGGGCAGGCGGTTCGCCCGGGCGCACGCGCGCGTACTGCACCTCGGTGACGATCCGCGCCAATGGTCTGATGACGATGTGCTGCATGCGCTCTCGCTCTTCGGAGCGGACCAGAGCGGCAATTTCATCGTCGGTGAGCATGCCCTTCAACTGTGGCTGGATGAACTGCAGCAACCGCCGGCACATGCGCCGCAGGCGCCCTTGATCGAGACCTACAGCGAGCGTGCGCAGCGGGCCATGGAGGATGGCGATGCGGGTTCCTCCGCTGCCGGGGAATTCCCGAAGTTCACCGCAGTGTCCGTCTTCGACGGTGTGCCGACTCACGTCATTGTGAAATTTTCAGGTTCGGACGAGTCACCGGGCACGCAGCGCGGGTCGGATCTGCTCGTCTGTGAGTCTCTCGCGGCGGATACGCTCGCGATGTTGCCGGGCCTCACCGCGGCGCAATCACGCATTTTGCGAGCGGGGAGCCGCACTTTTCTCGAAGTGGTTCGCTTTGATCGCCACGGCGCGCGCGGTCGCTCTGGCTTGTGCTCATGGGCGGCGCTCAACGACGGCTGGTTTAGACTTGCCGGCCGGCCGTGGACCGAAGGGGCTGCACAGCTTCTCGAACGCCGGCTCATTGATCGAGACACCGCCGGGGCCATCACACGCTTGTGGCATTTCGGTCAGCTGATTGCCAACACCGACATGCACGACGGCAATCTCTCGTTCACACCGCAGAGTTCCGTCGCATCTGCCCCGCTGTGCCTGGCCCCTGCCTATGACATGCTCCCGATGCGCTATGCCCCGCAGCGAGGTGTCGAGCTTCCGTCCGTGGATTTCGTGCCCCGCTTGCCCTTGCCGGCCGAGCGCGAAGCCTGGCAGGCTGGCGCGGCCGCGGCCGATGTGTTCTGGTCCCGGGCTGCCGATGATGATCGCATCAGCGCGCCGTTTCGCGCTGTGTGCGCCGATAACGCGCACAAGGTCCGCGCCGCCCGCCAGCATCTCAAGATGTGAATAGGCGTCCTCGCGGCAGTGGCGTGTAAGCCGCGCTCCGCATTGCGCCCGCCAATCCGCGCAAAGCGTTCCTGCTTTGCGCACACGAAGTGATGCCGGTATCTCGGTCGCGCGGCTTGCGACACGGATGCGGCTCGCCGCGCCGCCGATCAGGGGGTGGCGCACGCCTCGAGCCTTTCGGCCAACCCCAGCTTGATGAGCGACTGGCGGGTCACACCGAGCCGACGCGCCTGCCGATCAATGGATTGGACCCTCCATTGCGGGAAATCGATGTTGACGCGCTTGATGTCGATGCCGGGTCTGTAGGCGCGTTGCACGTCGAGATGTTCGAGGACGCTCTCGCCAGCGTCGAATTGCTGATCAAACCGCTTCGCTTTCATAAACCTTCACCTCTTCAGCGCGAGCGCGCCGCACCGAGATCCGCCGGATTCGCTCGCTTCGGCGCCTGAACATCGCGGACCCGTGGGGCCCCGCCCATGGTGCGATCGCGAGTGCTCTCGGCTCGTCCATCGCCCGGGCCGGAATTTCGATCAGGGCAGGGTCCTGCCAGAGCGCTTGCGCCGCATCGAAGTCGATGCCGTGCCTGGCCTTAATTGTCCTCGCTGTTCTGCCGGTCGTATTCGAAGTCCATCGCGCCGGAGGGTCTGGTATAAAAACAGTATATATTTTTCACTCCTTTTGTTGACGGAGCGTACGATTCCCGGCCGCTTTTAGCGGCACCTCTGCACCATGGCCGAATCGCTCGATCTGTACATCAATGCCCGGCGCCACTTCGCGGTGCAGCCCGTGGAGTCGCCCGAGGCGCCGGGCGTGCCGGCCGCGGCCGTCGCGCGGATCGAGCGGGCCTTCGCGCAGAGTCAGGGGGCGGGGCTGGTGCACCTGGCGAGCACCGAGGCCACGACGGCGCTGCCGCCGGGGCTCGCGTTTGCGCGCGAGTTTGCCCAGCGCTACCTGACCCGGCTGTGCCATCTCGGCGATGCAGAGCCCGATGCCCCGGGCGTGCTGGTGGCGTTGCCGCCGACCGAGGAGCTCGAGGCGCTCAGGCTCGCCGCACCGCCGATCCGAGGCCTCGAGTATCTCGATGCGGCGCTCCTCAGCATGGCCTGGCGCGACATCGAGGCCACGCTGCGCGAGGCGGCCGCTGCGGGCGAGGAGAGCCTGCGCACCTATCTGCACCGGCGCAATCCGCTCTGGCGGCTGGTCGGGCGGGTCACCTTCCACCTCGCCGAGAACCCGCGTGACGAGGCGTTTCCGTTTGCATTCCTGGTCACGTATGCCGGCGGCGTCTCGGCGCAGGGCGCGGCCCGCCACCTGCCGCTCGGGCGGGCGCTGAAGGAATACACCGGCCCGGCGAACCGCGCCCGCCTGGCGAACCTGCTGAAGCCGATCCGCGAGGCCGCCGAGCGCCTCGAGTGGGTGCGCGAGCTCATCGACAGCGGTGAGATCTACCAGCCGCTCGCCTGGCGTCCTGCCGAGGCGCTGCGGCTGCTCACGGATACGGCCGTCCTCGAGGCCTGCGGGTTGGTGGTGCGGATCCCGGACTGGTGGCGGGCGGGCCGTGCGCCGCGGCCTCAGGTGAGTGCCCAGGTCGGCAGTGCGCCCGCGGCGCAGCTCGGCGCCAAGGCCCTGCTCGATTTCTCGGTGCGCATGACCCTCGAGGGGGAGCCGCTGACGGAGGCCGAGCAGCGCGAGCTGCTCGCCTCCCGCGAGGGCCTGATCCGGCTGCGCGGCCGGTGGGTGGAGGCCGACGGCGAGCAGCTCGCCGCGGCGCTCGAGCATTGGAAACGCGTGGCGCGTGAGGTGCGCGCCGGCGGGCTGTCGTTCCACGAGGGCATGCGCCTCTTGGCCGGTGCGCCCGCCGAGCGCGCCCACCGCGAGATGCCCGAGACACTGGCGGCCTGGTCGGGGGTCGAGGCGGGCGAGTGGCTGCGCGAACTGCTCGAGCGTCTGCGCCATCCCGAGGCGGAGGCGGCGCTCTTTAGCCGAGGCCTGAACGCGACGCTGAGGCCGTATCAAGTCATCGGCGCGCAGTGGCTCGCGTTGCTCACCGGGCTCGGTCTCGGGGCCTGCCTCGCCGATGACATGGGGCTCGGCAAGACGGTGCAGGTGATTGCGCTCCTGGTGCACGTGCACGGCCGTCCGGGCCGCAGCGGCCGCACCGGCTCCGCGAACGCCTCGGACGGCCCCAGCCTCATCGTGGCGCCGGCTTCCCTGATTGCCAACTGGAAGAGCGAGCTCGAGCGATTCGCGCCGCGCCTGAAGGTGTTCACGGCGCATCCTAGCGAGACGGACATTGATCTGAACGACGCCGCGGCGCTCGAGGCGGCGCTCGGCGGGGTCGATGTCGCGCTCTGCACCTATGGCGTCGTCACCCGCTCCGCCGCGCTGCGCTCTCGCGCCTGGCGGCTAGCGGTGCTCGATGAGGCGCAGGCCATCAAGAACCCCGGGGCCCAGCAGACGCGTGCGGTGAAGGCACTCACCGCCTCGGCCCGCATCGCCCTCACCGGAACGCCCATCGAGAACCGGCTCTCGGACCTCTGGTCGCTGTTCGATTTCCTCAATCCGGGCCTGCTCGGCGGGGCGCGCGCGTTTGCGGAAGCCGCCAAACGCATGAGCCGCGGGGGTGAGGGCGCCTATGCGCCGCTGCGCCGTCTGGTGCAACCGTACCTGCTCAGGCGCCTGAAGAGCGATACGCGCATCATCGCCGACTTGCCGGAGAAGACCGAGATCCGCGCCTTCTGCGGTCTGACCCGCGAACAGGCGACGCTCTACGCGCGCTGCGTCGAGGATCTCGCCCGGACGCTCGATCGGACCGAGGGCATCCAGCGCCGCGGCGCGGTGCTCGCCTCCCTGATGCAGCTGAAGCAGATCTGCAACCACCCCGCCCACTGGGCGGGACAGGGTCCCTACACGCCTGAGCGCAGCGGCAAGTTCGAGCGGCTCGGGGCGCTCTGCGAGGAACTCGCCGAGCGTCAGGAGCGCGTGCTCGTGTTCACGCAGTTCCGCGAGCTCACCGAGCCGCTCGCGCAGTACCTCGAGCAGCTCTTCGGCCGTCCGGGACTGGTGCTGCACGGCGGCACGGCGGTGGCGAGGCGCCGGGGACTGGTGGAGCAGTTCCAACGCGAGGACGGCCCACCGTTCTTCGTGCTCTCGCTGAAAGCCGGCGGGACGGGACTGAACCTCACGGCGGCCTCGCAGGTGATTCATTTCGATCGCTGGTGGAACCCGGCGGTGGAGAATCAGGCGACCGACCGGGCGTTTCGCATCGGTCAGCGGCACAACGTGCTGGTGCACAAGTTCGTCTGCCGCGGCACGGTGGAGGAGAAAATCGACGCGCTCATCGAAGCGAAGCGCGGGCTGGCCGAGGAGCTGCTGGGGCAGGGCGGTGAGCGGTTGCTCACCGAGATGAGTGATGCGGAACTGCTCGCCACGGTGGCGCTCGACATTCACAAGGCGTGCGACTCATGATGCGCCGGCCGGACGCGAGGTGAGGTGAGCGGTGATGAACTGGCGGATGTTTGCACGCAAACCGAGCGTGGGTGAGCAGAAGGCGCGTGCGCTGCGCGCGGGGCAGCAGTTGTCGAAGAAGGCCGGCAAGGAGGGGCGAGCCCTCAGTCCGGTGAGGCTCGCCGGGCGCGCCATTGCGAGCAGTTTCTGGGGCAAGGCCTGGTGCGCGAACCTCGAGGCCTACCGGGACTACGAGTATCGCCTGCCGCGCGGGCGCAGCTACGTGCGCAGCGGCGCGGTGCTCGATCTGAAGATCGAGCCGGGGCGGATCGCGGCCGTCGTGGCGGGATCCCGGCCGCGCCCCTATGAGGTCGAGGTCACGATCAAGACGCTGGCCAAGACCCGGTGGTCGGCGCTCAAACGCCAGTGCGCCGGGGAGATCGGCTCGCTGATCGAGCTGCTCGAGGGGCGGTTGTCCGAACGGGTGATGCGTCAGGTCACCGACCCGACGCAGGGACTGTTTCCGAAGCCCGGGGACATCCAGATGAGCTGCTCGTGCCCAGACTGGGCGACGATGTGCAAGCACGTCGCGGCGGTGTTGTACGGGGTGGGCGCGCGGCTCGATACCGAGCCGCAGTTGCTCTTTACGCTGCGCAATCTCGATCACGGGGAGCTGATTGCCGCCGCGGTCGATGGCGAGGGTGCGCGGGGCAAGACGCAACGCAAGACCATTGCCGAGGCAGATCTCGCCGGGGTGTTCGGCATCGAATTGGCAGACGCCCCGCGACCGGCGCGCAAATCGCGACCTGCCGCGACGCCGAAATCGCCCGCGAAGCGTCGGCCGGCGGCCAAAGCGACTCCGCGACCGCGCGTCACCTCCGCCAGAACCGGCAACTCTGGCGCCAAGGGGAAGACTCGGCGGTGAGCGCGGCGGCCCGTGGGTCGCGCGGAACCTACCGGGTCGTTCCAGTGTCGCGCGGTGAGAGGGCCGCGGCCTGGTCGGGCAGGATGATCGGGCTGCAGCTAGCGCAAGTCATGCGGCCGTTGACGTATGCGGGCGCATGTAGCGCACTCTCTCGGGGGCGCGAACCCGGGCAGCCGGTGTGTCCTCATCAACTGCGCCTGCTGTGCGTCGCTGCGAAGCGTCACCGGCGAGGCGTGCGCCCCGTCCGTGGCGCCGCTCCAATGGGTGCAATCCGCGGATCTCGTCGGGCGCTTGTGCGCCGAGCGTCTTGCACGCGTCGGCCGATCGTGCAGGGTTGGCAGTAAACGGCACAAAAAGATATTTTATTATCAAAATTAACGTATTAAGGGGTATAATTCGGACAATTATAGGGACTCGGGTTTCGATGATGTTTTCGCTCTCAACGGTCCCGGAAATCGCGAGCGCGCTGGGAAAGCGCTTGCGGCGGCTTCGATTGCATCAGGCGCTCACCCAGGCAGAGCTCGCGGCACGCGCGGGCTTGTCGACTCGCGCGGTGAGAAACCTGGAAAGCAGCGGCCAGGCGACCCTTGAGACGTTCCTCAAGGTCATCGTGGCCGTGGGTCGTGCAGAGGATCTGGACCCGATACTCGAGGTGAAGATCCACTCGATTCGCGACATGGAACTCGCTCATCGCGAGCGCCAGCGTGCACCACGCTCGCGCAAAGGGCCGCATCGATGAAAACGCTGCAGGTGCTCTACGAGGGATGGGGTGAGACATTCCAGCTGGGTCTGCTAGCCGATGACGGTCATCAGCTCCTCTTCGAGTACAGCGGTGCCGCGTTGCGCCGCGGGCTCGAGTTCTCGCCGCACGCGATGCGCCTGCAAGCCGGCGCGCGCGGAAATTTCCCTGAGTTCCAGTCTCGCCTGCCCGGGTTCATCAGCGACAGCCTTCCGGACGGCTGGGGTTTGCTGCTGATGGACCGGTTGATGCGCCGCCGTGATATCGATGTCCGCAGACTCTCACCCCTCGATCGGCTGGCCTTCCTCGGTCGCAGAACCATGGGTGCATTGACGTATCAACCCGACACTGAAGTTGATCTTGCACGGGATACGGTGAGTCTTCTGGCGCTGGCTGAAGAATCGCAAAATCTCATGGAGGACAAGAGCACGGACCTGTTGCGCACGTATGTGAAACTTGGCGGCTCTGCGCACGGGGCTCGACCGAAGGTGCTGGTGAATATCGACCCTGACACGGATCGGGCTTGGACCACGGAGGACTCTCCGGGCCTGCCGTGGATCGTCAAATTCCCGGGTGATGGGGAGCACCCGGAAGTTTGTGCCGTCGAGCAGTTGTACGCAGACCTGGCCCGGATGTGTGGTCTTGCGATTCCGCCGACACGGTATTTCGAACTCGGCAAGACGGAGCGGGGGCGGATGAGCGCATTTGGCGCTCAACGGTTCGATCGGGATCAAGGCATGCGCGTGCCCATCCATACCGCTGCGGGCGCTGCACATGTGGATTTTAGACTACCGTCATCCATAGATTATTTGACCTTTCTGCGTCTGACGCAAAAAATCACCCGTGATGTCAGGGAGGTTGAGGTTGCCTTTGAGCGCTGCGTATTCAATGTCATATTCAATAATCGCGACGATCATCCGAAGAACTTCTCATTTCGGATGGAAGAGAATGGTCAGTGGCGCGTCTCTCCCGCATACGATCTGACCTTCAATCGGGGCGCCGGAGGTGAACACCACATGGATGTTTGTGGTGAATTGCGCGACATATCCGCGCAGGCCGTTCTGAAGCTCGCGCGTCAGGCGGATATTCGTGAGCCCAGGGCCCGCCAGATCATCGACCGAATGGCGGAGGTGGCCGGACGTGTGCGTGCGGTGGCGACTGCGTACCCACTGCGCAACACCACTGCGCGCGAAATCGTCAGCGCTATTGAGGCGAACCGGGATCGCGTTGCCGGGTCCGGCTAACGAAGCGGGATTCATCGGGATGGATGGTGGTTGGATGCCGACAGGGCACGAGATCGCGTCCCGACAGCAGCTCGCGGTCCCTGCGGGCATTCCAAGGCCCCGCGGCGTGCGGCAGTACCCGCAGCGTGGCCCAGCCGAGCCATGGAGGCGCGCCCGGTGTAGGATACCGATTGATTGCCCAGCCCTTCCCGGGCGGGCTCGCGCCGTCGCCAGAGGAGAGCCCGTGTCCGCGCATTACCTGCTCAAGACAGAGCCTTCGGACTATGCCTTCGCTGATCTGGAGCGCGACCAGGAGACGATCTGGGACGGTGTGGCCAATCCCGGGGCGCTGAAGGTTCTGCGCGGGATGAAGCCCGGGGACCGGCTCGTGATCTACGAGACCGCCGACGTGCGCAGTGCGGTCGGCACCGCAACGGTCCGGGCGATTGCAGGTGCTGAGGATCACGAGCCGCGCGTCACGATCAAGGTGACGCGGCGATTGGCGCAGCCGGTGCCCCTGGCACAGATCAAGCCGAGCGCACTCTTTCGCGACTCCCCGCTGGTCCGCCAGGGGCGGCTGAGCGTGGTGCCGCTCACTGAGGCCCAGTACCGCTACCTGACGGGCGCGTAAGACGCGCAATCAACGCTGTGAGGGGGCAGCAGGTCTGCGCGAGGGCCTGCAGATCCAGGTCCGGAGTGACGGGAAGCTCTCGCCGGGCGAGGGTCCCTGCCGCTGCGTCGACGCCCTCGCAGGAGGATGTGCCTTCGCGCACGGCTCGGCATCCGTTCCCCTTCCGTCCAGAGCCTCCGAACCCGTGCTGATGACTTTGCCAATAATCGAGAATGTTATTATAAATGTTGCGATTGATATGAGCTGCGGGTATCATTGGCCTGTGTTCGAACAGGGACTCCCGAGGTGCCCATGAGTACGCATGCCGCCGCGCCGAAGAAGACCACCAGCGTGTCGCTGGCAGAACCTCTGCTGGCGCAAGCCAAGGTTCTGGGGATCAACGTCTCGCAGGCCGCCGAGGAGGGCGTTGCGGCCGCGGTGGCACGCCGTTGGCGCGAGCAGTGGCTGCAAGAGAACGCCGCGGCGATCCAGAGCTACAACGAGTTCGTCGAAGAGCACGGCATGGTGCTCGAGAAGTATCGGTTGTTCTGATGGCGCGGTTCGATGTGTACAGGAACCCCGACGGGAACGGGTTTCTGCTCGATGTGCAGGCAGACTTGATGAGTCACCTCAAGAGCCGCCTGGTGATTCCGCTCGTCCGTTCTGACATCGCCCCGCTTCCCATCAAGGTTCTGAACCCTGTTTTTGAGCTCGAAGACGCGCTCCACATGCTGCTGACCCAGCAGATGGCCGCGGTATCAAATCGGATGTTGAAGAGCCCTGTTCACAACGTGAACGATCGCCGGGACGAGGTCGTTGCCGCCATCGACCTGTTGCTTCAGGGGTTCTGATTCGCTCTGCAAAGAGGTCTTGCCGCAGGGCCGAGGCAGGTTGCGCCGCCTGCAAGGGCGGTGTTCGAGGGCGCGCGGCGAGATCAGGGAGCACGCCGAACGAGCCGCCGGGATCGGCGGCCGGAGGCCGCACGTGGATCGTCGCGAAGGGACTCAGCTGCGATTCGACGGTGGCTACGCCGTGCGGCAACGAACTCTCGCGACGTCACCATTGCCCGCGGCGTGCCTCGCCCCGGGGTCTTCGGATCAGCGGCTCACAGGACGCGCCACCAAGGCGCGGCCAACACGTCGGGCGTCAACCATTCGATCTGCGTGCCGGTGTGCAGGAGCAGACCGGCGCGCGCTGACGTTGCATACTCTGCCCGGAAGGTTCTCAGGTGGCTGGTGTCGCCGAGCCGCGGTCGGGCAGTGGCCTTGATCTCTACGGGCAGGAGCGTCGCCGCAGTCTCGATCACGAAATCGACTTCTTCGCCGTAGGTGGTGCGCCAGTAACTGATTTCCGCACGCGCCAGGCGCGCGTCCCGCCAGGCCAGCAAGTCGTGCAGAACGATGTTCTCCAGGTGTGCGTCACCGGCCGAATCCGCTTGCGCCACGTGCAGTGCGACGCCCGTGTCCGCCCAGTACAGCTTCGGGGATTTGATCAGACGCTTGGTGCGGTTGATCGCGTACGCGGGCAGCCGCACCAGCAGGTAGGAGGTCTCGAGGAGATTCAGCCAGCGGTGCACCGTGGGTTGCGGCAGTGAAACGTCGCGGCCGAGTTCGGTCTGATTCAATATCTGGCCCAACCGCAGGCAGCTGGCGCGCATCAGGCGCCTGAAATCCGGCAGTGCACTGATCGATGCGAGATCCTGCAAATCGCGCTCGAGGTAGGTGCGCACGTAACCGTCGAACCAGATCGACCGTTCCGGCATCGAGTGTAGCGTCAGGGCCGTCGTCGGGAAGCCGCCCCGCAAGGCCAGCGCCCTCCAGTCTTCGGGCTGCTCCGGCTGGGCGTGGAGGATGTCTTCCCACTGACGCTCCGGGGCCTCGAGCAGTTCCTCCCATACGCCGCATCGCCCTTGGCCGAGTTGCTCGCGGCGTGTCATCGGCCACAGCGTCAGGTAGCTTGCACGGCCCGCCAATGACTCCGAGACGCCCCGCATGAGCAGCAGGTTCGCCGATCCGGTGAGCAGGAATCGGCCCGGTGTGCGATTGTGGTCGATCGCTCGTTTGACCGCGCGCAGCACATCAGGCTCGCGCTGCACTTCGTCCAGCGTCATGGGCCGCTCACCGCCGAGCAGCGCCTGGGGGTCGCGTCGGGCGAGATCCAGAATGTCCAGGTCGTCGAGGGACGCAAAACGCCGGTGCGCATCGACCAAGTGTTCCGCCAGCGTGCGCTTGCCGGTCTGACGGGCACCCGTGAGGATCACGGCCGGCGTGACCTTCAGTCGGGCCGCCAGCGCAGCACTCACCCAGCGCGGAAGATTATTCACGGTATGAATTATAATCATTCACGGCGTGAATGGAAATCAAAACCGGGATCCGCCGTGCGCCGGCGCGGATCGGGGTGCCGCACGTATCGAATTCGAACCGGTGCGCACCGCTGGGCTGCCGCGGTGCGAGGCGCATGAAAGCCCGTCCTGACCGGCCGCCCTCGCCCGTGCACGGATTGAGCGTAGACACGGTGCGCGTACGGACCCACGGCGCATCCCCGATGATGCGGGCCCTGCGGGGTGGGCTCTCGTCAGACCGGGGTTGAACGCGCCTTGAGCGCCCCCGGTCGGGGCCGATTGTGCTCATCGACCAGCACGATGACCGGACGGTGCGAGGCGAGCTCGGCCTCGGAGTACTGTGAGTACGCGCAGATGATCAGCAGGTCGCCCACCATGGCCCGGCGCGCCGCGGCCCCGTTCAAGCTGATGGTGCCGCTGCCGCGGGCGGCGCGGATCGCATAGGTGGAGAACCGCTCCCCGTTGGTCACGTTGTAGAGCTCCAGGTACTGGAACTCGACGATACCGGAGGCTTCGAGCAGCGCCTCGTCGATCCCGCAGGAGCCCTCGTAGTCGAGGTCCGCCTCGGTGACGCGTACGCGATGGAGCTTGGCCTGAAGCAGGGTCTTGAGCATTGCGGTCTCGGGTCCGGGTTCGGGGTCGCCAAGGATACCCGATGCGCCCCGGTGCGGCCGACCGGGGCGGCCATGCGCTGCGCGGCAGCGGCGGCTCAGGCGCCGGGGAACAGCCCCGCAAGGTCGACCGCCACATCCGTCAGGCCCGGCAGAAACGTCACGCCCGGATGTTCGGTGACGGACTCCTCGGCGTAATGAGCGCCGGTGAGCCCGCGGAAGAAATGGATCGTGGCGCTGGTCAGGTCGAGCAGCCAGACCTCGGGGATGCCGTGCCGGCCGTAGATGGGCACCTTGGTGTCGTGATCGTAATGCCAGGTGGCATCGCTCACTTCGATCACCAGCAGCGCATCCGCGGCCGAGGGTTGGCGGGGGTGTGCGCCGTCGCGGCCGGCGCGCAGCACGGCGAGGTCCGGCGCGGGCTCCGAATCGGCGCCCAGGCGGATCGGGGCGTGCCGCAGCACGTTCGCCTGGCCGAGCACCGCGGCGCGCAGCCGCTCCTCGAGCCGCCGCACCGTCGTGCGGTGTGCGTGACTCGCCGGGGCAAGATCGAAAATCGCCCCCTCGATGAGCTCGAGCGGGGTAGCGGCGTCGAGCAGGCCGAGCTCGGCCATGCGGTGGTAGTCCGCGACGCTGATGCGGTGGCGCTGGGGCCGCGATTCGCCGCGGCTGCTCGATTCTTCGGTCATGGCGATCCTCACCGGGCGAGAAGCGAACCGGAGGGCAGTCTACGCGGAGCGCGCGCGGCGCGCATTTCGCGAGACCGAGCCCCTGGCGGCGCGCCGTCTCTGGGGGTTGCCCTTGCTGCCGGCACCTGCAATCCTTGCGCCTCTCGCCAGGAGCACGCATGCCGAACCTCAACGCCTTCAAGGCCTACGACATCCGCGGCCGCATTCCCGATGAAATCAACGAGTCCCTGGCGTACGACATCGCCCGGGCCTTCTGCGCGCTGGTCAAGC
>JAJZVF010000049.1 GCA_021845825.1 Pseudomonadota bacterium
CCTCGAGGTTCACGAGCGCCACCTGCTCGATGCTCGCGATGCCCTTGACCGGCAGCTGCGAGACGGGCCTGGCGCAGATGAGCGTGCCGGACTTCTCGGGCGCAAAGGTGTTGCGGATCCAGATCGGGATGGCATCGCCGACGGCCGGTGCCATCGTCTGCGGATGGATCACCTTGGCGCCGAAGTACGCGAGCTCCATCGCCTCGCTGTAGGAGAGCGAATCGATCACGGTGGCATCCGGCACCCGGCGCGGGTCGGCCGACAGCACCCCGTCGACATCGGTCCAGATGATGATCTCGGACGCCTTGAGCAGCGCCCCGAAGATCGAGGCGGAGAAATCGCTCCCGTTGCGCCCGAGGGTGGTCTGCACACCGCGCGAGTCGGCGGCAATGAAGCCGGTGATGATCAGCGTGCCCTTGAAATCCGCATCGACGAGATCGCCGAGGTGCGCGCGCGAGGCCTCCCACTGTACCGCGGGCCCGAGCGGGCCCCATTCAACCACCACCACCCGGCGGGCATCGACCCACTGAACGGGGCCACGCCGGCCGCCGCGCTCCTCCATGAAGCGATGGAAGAGCTTGGTCGACCAGATCTCGCCATACCCCGCGATGAGGTCGCGCACATTGGCGGCCGCGGCCCGGGTGAGCTTCACCGTCTGCAGGATGCCCTCGAGATCGTGGCAGTCGCGATCGAAGCCGGCAAGGTACAGCCGTAGCGCTTCGCCTCCGAGCAGCGCCTGGGCGATCTCGGCATGCCGCGCGCGCAGCGCGCCAAGCTCCACCCGGTAACCCTCGTCCTGCTCCTCGGCGAGCCTCACCAGGCGCAGCAGCGCATCCGTTACGCCCTTGCAGGCCGAGAGCACCACGCCGAGGCGCTCGGCCGGGGAGGCATCGAGAATGGCCGCAACGCGGCGAAAGCAGGCGGCATCGGCGACGCTCGATCCGCCGAACTTGTGCACGACCCAGGGCACGGGGTTCGACATGGGAATGGATAATGGCCTAAAGGGAAAGCCGTGCGACTCTACTGATGCGCACCAGCGTGTGCAATGGATCATTGCGTGCCGGCATGCACGTTAAAATCATCCGATGAACGAGATTGAACTCATCCGCGCCCAGCTCGTCGCCGAGCGCACCCACGCGGCCCGGGTCACCCGGGCCTGCATCGGCGCGCTCGGGGCCGCGCAGCCGGCCGAAGCCAATGCAATCCGGCTCTTCCGGGACACGTGTGTAAGCTACCTCGTGTGGGTGCTCACCCGCTTCGAGCAGCGCGATCAGCTGCTCGCCGAGCTACTGAAAGGGCTCGCGCCGGGCTGCGGCGAGGGCACGGCAGCGGTCGAGCTCGCCGGCATCGCGGCCCGCCCCGGTACCAGCCGCGAGGCGCTCTCAAAGCTCGAGGCCGCGCTCGATGCATCGACCCCGGAAGCCGTCCGCAGCGCCTGGGAGGCGTTTGCGCATTTTTTCGAATCGGCCTGGAGCGCGCGGCGCATCGCGATCGAGGAGCACCTCAGCCGGCTGCCCGGCATCCTTCACTGGCGGGCCGTATGCGCCGTCGATGCCGACTCGATCCTCGAGGAGCGGACCCGCTATGCGCAAGTGGCCGGTCAGCTCCCCAGGAGCATCACGCTCGAGGCGCCGCCCGACTGAGGCGCGCGGGACGGGCAAGGCCGACTCAACAAGTGCGCCCGCCTCCCGCATGCGGATGCGGGAAGCTGTCGGCATCGTCCTCGCCCTCTCTTGGGGCAAGGCAGGCGAAGTCCTTCTCCACGGCCACACGCAGCTCGCCTGCCGCCCCGGACTGTCCCGCGGAGAGGGCGACGCCGTCGCTGCGGCACCATGGGCCCGCGAGGGCCTCCGGCACGAGAACCTCAATGAGATTCATATTATAGGATGCTGATATTTCAGGGATATTTTTCTCAATCCGCACCCGGTACACGAGCCGAGTCCCACCTGGGAATTCCACCCGGTCCTCGACTGCCCCGTGCTCGGCGAGGGTATGCACCTCACCCTGTGAAAGCCGCAGCCGCAGCGAGCTGCCCCGGATTCTCAGTTTCACGGCTTCTTACTCCCGTCTCGACTCACGGACTCTAGGATACGCTGCGCCTGAAGCAAGTGGGGCCGATCGATCATCTGCCCATCGAGCTGTGTCACTCCGGCGCCGGCGGCCGCCTCGAAGGCGGCAACGACCCGCCTGGCCCAGGCGGTCTCGGCATCGGTCGGCGTGAAGGCGGCGTTGATCACCTCGACCTGATCGGGATGAATGGCGAGCTTGCCGCTGAAACCATCGCCGCGCGCTTCCTCGGCCTGCCGGCGCAGACTCTCGCCGTCGCGGAAATCGACATACACCCCGTCGATGGCCTGCACACCGATCGCCGCGGCGGCCAGCAGGCAGCTCAGGCGGGCGAGCTGGAACGTCGGCCGCAGCGCACCCGCGCCGTCGGTCTTGACCCGCGCACCGAGCGCGGCGCAGAGGTCCTCCATGCCCCAGGTGAGCCCGGCGAGACGCCGGGCCGAGGCGCTGTGCGCGGCCGCGGCCTGGGGATAGCTCGGCAGCGACAGCACTCCCGCGGGAGTCTCGGTCGCGATCACCAGGAGCGGGGTCGAGCCGATCAACAGCCCTTGACCGGCTTCGAGCGCCTCCAGGGCGCGCGCGACCCGCTCGATGTCATCGTAGGAATCCACCTTCGGCAGCACGATGCCCGCCGGCCTGCCCGGCAGCACCGCCGCCAGATCCTCGAACAACCGCCCGCTCGCGAGCGCGTTTACGCGCACCCACAGCTGCTGGGGCGCCCGCGCGCTCTGCGCCTGCAGAAACTCGAGCACCATCGCCCGCGCCATCGCCCGCCGCTCGGCGGCCACCGAGTCCTCCAGGTCGAGAATCAGCGCATCGGCGGCCGTGGCGAGGCCCTTGGCCTGCTTGCGCTCGCTGTCTCCGGGCACGAACAGGAGCGAGCGCAGCGGCGCCGCGCTCATGCCGGCCGCTTCAGCATCAGCGCCGCACGGCGGCACGAGGCCACCTCTTCCTCGCGCTGGTTGTAGGCGCGGTGCTCGAACACCACGATCCCGCAATCGCCCCGCGAGCGGCTCTCGCGCATGGAGTGGACGGCGGTGACGGCGCGCAGCGTATCGCCGACCAGCACGGGACGGGGAAACCTGACCTCCTCCCAGCCGAGGTTGCCGACCGTGGTGCCGAAGGTCGTGTCGTACACCGACAGTCCCACCAGCAGCCCGAGCGTGAACACGCTGTTGACGATGCGCTGGCCGAATTGGCTCTCCTTGCAATACTCGGCATCGAGATGGATCGCCGCCGGATTCATGGTGAGGGCGCTGAAGAGCAGGTTGTCGGTCTCGGTGACCGTGCGGTGCACCCGATGCTCGAAGCGCTGTCCGACGGTGAATTCCTCGAAATAAAGCCCCATCTACCTCACCCCTTGCGCGTGCGTATCGCCCCGATTATCGCATACCGCGCTCGCCGGATCGCCGCTCATAACCACCGGCGCGCCCCGCCAAACTACACGGTATTTAGCGCCGCGGCAGACCACACCTATAGTCCCCGGCATGTACCGCTACGATGAGATCGACCGGCAGCTGCTCAGAGAGCGCACCGCGCAGTTCCGCGAGCAGATGCGGCGCTTCCTCGCCGGTGAGCTTTCCGAAGAGGACTTCCGGCAATTGCGCCTGCGCAGCGGCCTGTACCAGCAGCGCCATGCACCGATGCTGCGCATCTCCGTGCCCTACGGACTGCTCGACTCCGCGCAGCTGCGCCGGATGGCGCACGTCGTGCGCAAGTACGACAAGGGCTACGGGCACTTCACCACGCGTCAGAACATCCAGCTCAACTGGCCGCAGCTTGCCCAAGTGCCGGATCTGCTCGCCGAGCTCGCCGAGGTGCAGCTGCACAGCATCCAGGCCTGCGGCAACGATACCCGCAACATCACCTGCGACTATCTCGCGGGAGTGGCCGGCGACGAGCTCGTCGATCCGCGGCCGTACTGCGAGCTGCTGCGCCAGTTCGTGACGCTGCATCCGGAGTTCTACTGGCTGCCGCGCAAGTTCAAGTTCGGCTTCACCGGAGCGACGGTGGATCGGGCCGCCACACTGACCAACGACGCGGCGGTGCACGTGCTGCGCCGCAACGGCGCCGTCGGCTACCGCTTCTTCGTCGGCGGAGGGCTCGGCCGGCTGCCGATGCTCGGGCAGGAGATGAACGCCTTCGTGCCCGAGTCGGACTTGCTGCTGTACGCCTGCGCGGTCCTGCGCACCTTCAACCGCTTCGGGCGGCGGGACAACCCGCACAAGGCGCGCATCAAGATCGTCCTGCGGGAGTGGGGCATCGAGCGCTTTCGCGCGGCGATCGACGAGGAATACGCCAAAATCGGCGCCAGCGCCGAAGGCGGGCGGCTCAGGCTCGCGCCCGAGGATATCGAGCGCATGCGCGGCCACTTCGATGCCCCGCCGTACCGGCCGGCGGCCGAAGTCGCCGGTGACTCGGGCGGCCAGGCGGCGCGCGATCCGCGCTTTGCCGCCTGGCTGAAGCGCAACGTGCGCCCGCACAAGATCCCCGGCTACCGCGTGGTGTTCGTGTCCCTGAAGGCTGCGCAGCAGGCCCCCGGGGATTGCACCGCCGGGCAGTTCGAGGCGCTCGCCGAGCTCTGCGACGCCTACAGCTTCGGTGAGCTGCGCTCCACCTGCGAGCAAAACCTGGTGCTCGCCGATGTCGCCGAGCGCGATCTGTACGAGCTCTGGGGCAGGCTCGATGCGGCGAAGCTGGCCACGCCCAACGTCGGTCTCACCACGGACATCATCGCCTGCCCGGGGCTCGATTTCTGCGGCCTGGCGAACGCCGGCACGATCGGCGTGGTCCACGACATCTACCGGCGCTTCGATTCACTCGAGGCACAGTACGAAGTCGGCCCGATTCGCATCACCATGAGCGGCTGCATGAACGGCTGCGGCCATCACAGCGTCGGGCACATCGGCATCCTCGGTGTCGACAAGCACGGCGAGGAGTGGTACCAGGTGACCCTCGGTGGCAGCGCGGGCAATGAGGCCGCCATCGGCGAGCGTGTCGGGCGTGCGCTCTCGCGAGGCGAGATCGCCGCCGGCATCGAGCGGCTGCTGCGCGCGTACCTCGAGCTGCGCAGCGACGATGAGGAGACCTTCATCGAGTGCTACCGGCGCATGGGCATGGCACCGTTCAAGGCGCGCCTGTACGAGGCCGAGGCCGAGGCCGAGGACGCGCCGGCTGAGTCGCACGTGAGCGAGGAGCGCGCAGCGAGGGAGTCCGCGCAGGGCGCGCTCGCCGGGATGGACGGCTGCGGGGCGGCCGCGGCATGAGCCGCATCATCCGCAGGCACCGCATCGTCGAGGACGACTGGACTCTGGCCGTCGACGCCGCGGCGTGCGCGCCTGCCTGCGGCCGGCTGATCGTGCCGCTCGCCCGCTGGCGGGCCGAGCGTGAAGCGTTGCTCGCCAGGGCCGCCGCGGTCGGCGTACTGCTGCCGAACACCGAGGACGTCGAGGCCATCCACCCGCAGATCGCCGATCGCCCGCTCATCGCGCTGCAGTTTCCAACCTTCGCCGACGGCCGCGCGCTCACCCAGGCCGTGCTGCTGCGCAACCGCCTGGGATTCACCGGCGAGCTACGCGCCGTCGGCGATGTGGTCCGGGACCTCGTGTTCTGGCTGGGACGCTGCGGCTTCGATGCCCTCGCGCCGCGACCGGATCAGGATCTGCAAGCCTGTCGCGCTGCGCTCGATGAGATCCGCATCGCCTATCAGCCCGCCGCCGATGCACGGGAAGGCGCATGGGCGCGCAGACGCATGTCGGGCAGCGGCTGATTCGTGCAGCCGCTCAGGCGCGCTCGCACATCCAGTTGATCCGAGCCCAATGCTGCGCGAGCGGCGCCGTCAGAGCACCGCCTGGCAGCCGCCAGCGCCAGTTCTGCGGCCCTTGGGTGCCGGGGGTGTTCAGGCGCGCCTCGGCGCCAAGACCCAACAGATCCTGAACGGGAATCACCGCAAGGATCGCCGCCGATTCGAGCGCTGCGTGCACGAGCGCCTCCGGCATCGCGCCGGGCCCGAGCCCCATCACCCGATCGACGTACTCGCGCGCCGGCGCGCTGAGGCTGCGGTACCAGCCGAGCGTCGTGTCGTTGTCGTGCGTGCCGGTGTAGACCACGCAGTCGGCGCCGATCTGCCGAGGCAGGTGCGGATTGTCCGGCGAGCCGTCGAACCCGAACTGCAGCACCCGCATGCCCGCGAGGCCGAAATCCTTGCGCAGCGCCACCACGTCCTCGGTGATCATGCCGAGATCCTCGGCGACGATCGGCAACTCGCCGAGCTCATCGCGCAGCATCTGAAGGAGCGCGCGCCCCGGGGTCGGACACCAGCGTCCGCCGCGCGCATCGGGTGCCGCCGCCGGCACCGCCCAGTGCGCCGCGAACGCGCGGAAATGATCGATGCGCAGCAGATCCACCCGGGCGAGCTGCGCAGCCACCCTGGCGCGCCAGTACGCGAACCGCTCGCGCTCGAGCGTTTGCCAATCATAGAGCGGATTGCCCCAGACCTGGCCGGTCGCGGAGAAGTAATCCGGCGGCACACCCGCGATCGCAGTCGGCCGACCGGCAGCATCGAGTTGAAACTGCTCACGGTACATCCATGTCTCTGCCGACATCGGTCCGACATAAAACGGCAGGTCGCCGAAGAGCCGCACGCCCCGCGAGCGGGCATACTCGCGGAGCCTGCGCCATTGGACGAAGAATGCGAATTGCTCGAGCCGGACACGCTCGAGCTCGGCGGCCTGCGCGCGCCGGATCGCATCCAGGGCGGCCGGATCTCGATCGCGCAGCTCCTGCGGCCAGCTCCACCACGGTACGCCCTCGTACGTCCCGCTCAACACCTCGAAGAGCGCGTAGCCCTCGAGCCAGTCCCAGGTGGCTTGTGCAAACTCCGTGTGCTCCTCGGGCAAGGCCTCGGCCGGCTCGGCCGGATCGATGAACGCCGGGTTGCCGGCAAAATCCGAGCGCGCGAAGTACGGCGAGCCGTCCGTCCCGGTCGGACCCGCGGGCAGGAACTGCCAGACGCCGAAGCCCGCCTCGGCCAGCCAATCGATGAAGGCCCGCCCGCCGCGCCCGAGGGGTGCCTCGAGCGAGCCCATGTGCAGCAAGACCCCGGCGCGGCGCCGGTCGAGCACCGGCAGACGATGATCGCTCATGGGAACTCGCGATCTGCGCAACGCATGCGGCCCGCTAGCGCTGCGGCAGCGTCACGTCCGCGAACAGCGCCGCGGTCTCCTCCGGGCTCGCCGCGCGGTGCGCACGCTCCACCAGAGGCCGGTCGAGGTGCGGCGCGAGCAACTGGGCAAAGTCATACATGTACTTGCGCAACAGCGTCCCGCGTCTGAATCCGAGCCAGGTGGTATGGGTGGGCAGCAGGTGCGAGGCCTCGAGCACGGCCAGATCCCCGGCGTCTTCGGCCACCGCCATGGGCGCCACGATCCCGACGCCGAGCCCGAGGCGCACGTACGTGACGATCACGTCCGCATCCTGCGCAGTGATGGCGACATTCGGCGTGAAGCCCGCCCGGGCAAACGCCTCGTTGAGCGAAGACGGACCTGCGAAACTGAACGTGTAGGTGATGAGCGGATGAGCCGCGAGCGCGCGGTAGCTCAGCCTGCCCGCCGCAGCAAGCGGATGCTCCCGCGGCACGATGACCACGCGGCTCCATCGGTAGCAAGGCATCAGGGTCAGGCTGCTGAAGCGCTGCTCCGAGCCGGTGGCAATGGCACAATCGATACGGTCCTGAGCCACCATCTCGGCGAGTTGCTCGGAAGTGCCCTGGTGCAGGTTCAGGCGCACATTCGGGTACTTGGCGCGGAACGCGCGGATAACGGCCGGCAGCACATAGCGCGCCTGTGTGTGGGTGGTGCCGACCGACAGGCTCCCGCGGCCCTCGTCGCGCAGCTCGGTCGACAGTCCGCGGATGCTCTGCACCTCGAGCAGCACGCGCAGCGCCCGCTCGATCACCTGCTGTCCCGCCGGGGTGATGCGGGTGAGGGTGCGGCCCTCGCGCACGAAGATCTGGAAGCCGAGCTCGTCCTCGAGGAGCTTGATCTGCTTGCTCACTCCCGGTTGCGAGGTGTGCAGTTTCTGGGCCGCCGCGGTGATATTGAGCCCGCTCTGGGCAACGGCCGCCAGGTAGCGCAGCTGGTGCAATTTCATGGCGACAGGGTATCCCAAGGCTTCCTGCGCCACCATAACCGCGCGGGAGTGCCTCAGAAGCAATCATTCGTTCAGTGCGCCGGGCCTCACTCGCTATAGTCGGGTGCATCATGGGTGAGCTCGTAAGCCTCTCCGACCTCGAGCAGAAGGCCTCGGCCGTGCGCGAGCTGCTGTGCGCGGCGGTCCGCGAGCACGGCCGGGTCGTCTACTCGAACAGCCTCGGCGCCGAGGCGGTGGTGCTGACCGACATCATCTGGACCTACGCGCCCGAGATCGACATGTTCAGCATCGACACGGGCAGGCTCCACGAGGAGACCTACGAGCTGCTGGAGAAGCTGGAGCGACGCTACCGGCGCACGTTGCGCGTGGTGCACCCGGATGCTCTCTCGCTCGAGCGTCTCGCTGCCTCACAGGGCGTCAACGGCTTCTACCACAGCCTGCAAGCGCGTCTCTCGTGCTGCCACGTACGCAAGGTGGAGCCGTTCAAGCGCGCCATCGCCGGCTACGGTGCGTGGGTCACCGGGGTGCGGCGGGAGCAGTCGGCGACCCGTGCCCAAGCCGAGCCGGTCGAATGGGACGGCGAGTACGGGCTCTACAAGATAAGCCCGCTGCTCGATTGGTCCGAGGGCGAGATCTGGCAGTACATCCGCGCCCACAAGCTGCCGTACAATACGCTCCACGATCGCCACTACCCCAGCATCGGCTGCTCGCCCTGCACCCGCGCCATCCAGCCGGGGGAGAGCCGCCGAGCCGGCCGTTGGTGGTGGGAGCAACCTGAGTCTCGTGAATGCGGCCTACATCCCAGAGTACGCCATGCGACGGCCCAAGCCTGAGCAGCCTCGCCGACGGCATGGATCATTTGCCGGTCTTTCTGCGCCTGCGCGCCGAGCCAACAGTGGTGGTGGGCGGCGGACGGGTCGCGCAACGCAAGATTGAGCTGCTCCTCAAGTTCGGCGCGCACGTCACGGTGATTGCGCCCGCACTGTGCGAGGAGCTCGCCGCACGCGCCGCAAGGGGCGAGATTCGCCACGTCGCCGAAGCCTTCCGTCCCCCGCATCTCGATGGCGCGCGGCTCGCGATCGCGGCGACCGACCGCAGGATCGTCAACACGGCGGTGTCCGAGGCCTCCCGGGCGCGCGCCCTGCCGGTCAATGTCGTCGACGATCCGGCGCTGTCGACCTTTATCTTCCCCGCCATCATCGACCGTTCTCCGATCGTCGTGGCGGTCGGCTCCGCGGGCAACTCCCCGGTCCTCACCCGCCGGGTGCGCGAGCAGATCGAGGCGCTCCTGCCCGGTACGCTCGGTGCGCTGGCCAGGTTCATCGGCGAGCGGCGCAGAACCGTGCAGGAGGCGCTGCTGCCCTCGGCGCGGCGCTCGTTCTGGGAGCGGATCGTGGCCGGCAAGGTCGGCTCGCGGGTTCTGCGCGGCGATACCGGCGGCGCCCAGCGGGACTTCGAGCGGGAACTGCGCGCTTCGCAGCTCACCACCTCCGGTGCCACGGGTACGCGCGACCTGGGCGAGGTGTACCTGATCGGTGCCGGCCCCGGCGACCCCGATCTGCTTACGCTGCGGGCGCTGCAGCTGCTGCAGCAGGCGGATGTGGTCCTCTATGACCGTCTCGTTCCCGAAGCGGTGCTCGAGCGCTGCCGGCGCGACGCCCGGCGGATCTTCGTCGGCAAAGGTGCCCCTCACGGCCCGCGCGGCCCGCACACCGATCAGGGGCGCATTCACGAGCTCATGCTCCACTTCGCCCGGGAGGGACTCAAGGTCGCGCGCCTGAAGGGTGGGGACCCGTTCGTGTTCGGGCGGGGTGGGGAAGAGATCGAGGCGCTCGCGCGCCACGGTATCCCTTATGTGGTCGTTCCGGGCATCACCGCCGCGCTCGGTGCCGCCTCCGCCTCCGGCATACCCCTCACCCACCGCAAGCTGGCCCAGAGCTTCACCGTGGTGACGGGCCATCCGCTCGAAGACGCCGCGCTCGACTGGCCCGCGCTCGCTCGCCCGCATCAGACCGTGGTGTTCTACATGGGCGTGGCGCACCTTGCGCACATCGTCCACCGGCTGACCGCCGCCGGCGCGCCGCCCACCCTGCCAGCCGCACTCATCGAACGTGCGACGCTCCCCGGGCAGCGCACCTTGCGCGGTACGCTCGCGACCATCGCCGCCCTCGGCCACGAGGCGGGTATCTCGCCCCCGGCACTGCTCCTGGTCGGGGAAGTGGCGGCGCTCAATGTCGACACGCCGGCCGAGGTCTGCGGCGGGTCCGGAGAGCAGGCGGCGAGCGCACTTGAAACCGGCGAGGAAGCCGCAGGAGACCTCGCTTGAGCGTCTACGACGGGTTCGTTGGCTCGGTCGGCCACACCCCGCTCATCAGGCTGCGCCGCTTGAGCGAGGAGACCGGCTGCGAGCTGCTCGGCAAAGCGGAATTCACCAACCCGGGCGGTTCGGTCAAGGACCGCGCCGCGCGCGCCATCGTGCTCGCCGCCGAGCAAAGCGGTGAGCTCGTCCCTGGCGGCATCGTCGTCGAAGGTACCGCCGGCAATACGGGAATCGGATTGGCGCACGTGTGCAACGCGCGCGGCTACCGTTGCGTCATCGTCATGCCCGATAACCAGTCGCCGGAGAAATTCCGCCTCCTCGAGACCTTGGGCGCCGATGTGCACACGGTGCCGGCGGTTCCCTACAGCAACCCCAACCAGTACCAGAAGCTCGCCGCGCGCCTGGCGGCGAGCCTGCCCAACGCCATCTGGGCCAATCAATTCGACAACACCGTCAACCGCCGCGCGCACATCGAGTCCACGGGGCCGGAGATCTGGCAGCAGACCGGCGGCCGCGTGGATGCATTCGTGGCCGCGTGCGGCACCGGCGGCACCTTCGCCGGTGTGGCGGAGTATCTGAAGTCCAGGCGCCCCGCGGTGCGCTGCGTCCTCGCCGACCCTCCGGGCAGCAGCCTCTACGAGTACGTGCGCAGCGGCACGCTCAAGCCCACCGGCAGCGGCTCGATCACCGAGGGCATCGGCATCGGCCGCCTCACCGCCAACCTGCAGGACGCGCCCATCGATGATGCCGTGCACGTCGAGGACAGCGAGACCGTCGGCTACGTCTACCGGCTGCTGCGCGAGGAGGGTCTGTTTCTCGGCAGCACCAGCGGCATCAACGTCGCCGCGGCCGTGCGCGTGGCTCGCGACCTCGGCCCGGGTCACACCGTGGTGACGGTGCTGTGCGACGGCGGAGCGAAATACCAGTCTCGTCTGTTCAATCGGGAGTGGCTCGCGCAGAAGGGCTTGGCGCAGTTCGCCCTGGCGGCGCCGGCGGGCGAGCCAATCGACGTGCGCAAGGTGATGCTCGCCTGAATTGCGACCGGCTCCTAGCCGCCCGGCGCGGGCGCACCCGCCTTCGAGTGGGCGAGATTGGCGCGCACGAATGCGATGTGCTCACGCAGCTGATACAGCTGATCGGCATGCGAGCCGGGGATCTTGCGCAGGATCGCCGCGCGCTCGATCTCGTGCAGGCGCTCGAGCAGATCCGCCCGGCGCTCGGGCGAGAGCGCCTCGAGCGACTCCCGCTCGAGCGCCATGAGCTCCCCGTAGCGGCGATGAATGCGCCTGTTGACGCGCCAGCCGTACAGCTTCGGCAGGTAGCTCAAGCCCGGCACCAGCACCACGAACGCCGGCACGAGCACCACCAGAATCCGCTCGACCAGACTCGCGAGCCAGAAAGGCAGATACCGGTAGAGAAAGCTCTTGTCGCCTGACTTGTAATAGCGCGCGGCCTCCGAATCGAGCGGATAGCCGTAGGTCGAGCTGTTTGGAAAGACGTGGGCCGCGTGCAGCACATTGGCGCCGCCCTGTACTTCCTGAGCGGCCCCGATCAGCAGATCGACGAGCGCCGGATTCAGATCCGAGTGCGCAATGAGCTCCACCGCCGGCCCGACCAGCGTGAGCGGGTGCCGCGGCAGGTTCTCGCCGAGATCGAACGCACCGGCGGGGATGGCGATGCGGTGCAGGTAGGGGAATCGGCGTACGTAGGCGGCGGCCTGCCCGAAGTCGAACAGCCGCACGCCCCGGGCGTGCAGCATCGCGCCGATGATCGCAGGCGGTGTGGAATCCCCGGTGAGAAAGATCGCATCCGCCTGCCCGCCGAGCAGCGCATCGCGCGCCGCGGCGCCCTCGGCAGAGAGCAGCCGCGTCGGGGCCGTGGGCGTGATGTCGTTGGCCGCGAGCAGCGCGAGCGCCAGCGCGCGCGTGCCGCTGCCGGGTCTGCCGATGGCAATCCGCTTGCCCCACAGCTGCGAGAGCCGGCGCAAAGGCTTCGCTGCGCGATAAAAGATCGCGATGGGCTGATAGAACATCGTGCCGAGGGATACCAGGTGCGCGGCGCCGGCGCGGCCCGCAGCCGTCCCGGTACCGATCCCCGCCTGCACCAGAGCGATGTTCACGTGCGAAGCGTGCGCCTGCATGCGTTCGAGGTTTTGCAGGGAGCCGGCGGAGGGCTCGATTCTCAGGGTGATGCCGCTGCGCGCGAGAATCCTGCGGTAGCGCTGCGCAAGCAGCTCAAAGCTGCTGCCGGCAGGGCCCGTGCTGATCGTGAGCGTGCTCGGCGGGGCCGGACGGACGAAGTGCAGCGTGAGCCAGATGGCCGCCGCGCTCGCCAGCAGGATCGGGCCCAGGGTATGGGTGAGATCCCACCAGGAGACGGTGGTGATCTTCTGCGACAGACGCAGCCGCCCGCTGCCCGGCCCCTTGGACTGCTCCGAGTGCTCATCCGCCGCCATAGCGCGCAAGTCTACTCGAGTGCGGCGAATTTCTGTGCGCCCGCGTGCCCCGTGTCAACGAGCTGTGCGGGCGCGACGCCGCGCGCCGGCGTGCATCGATGCCTGCGGCGCAGGGCCGTGCGCCCGCCCTGCCGCCACCGGCGGGGGCCGCTCTGCTACAGTACCGCGCATGCTGCTCATCGACAGACCCCGCACTTCCCTCACGGCTACCGCGCCGCAGGCGCGGTGACCGTGCGGCGCTTGCCCGTTCTGCTACGCGCCTGGCTCCTGTCATTCGCGGCTTGCACCGCGGCGGCGGCCTTTTCCTTCCGGCACCTCGATGTGCCGATGGCAAAGTACTTCTGGTCGATCGGCCGCTTCCTGCACCCATTGAACAAGCCTTTCGGAGCCTCCATCATTCTGGCGCTGGAGGCGGCGGTGATTCTCTCGCTGGTACTCGCCCGCCTGGTGCGCGGGCACATCTCGCAGTTCGCACAGGTGCTCGCCGTCGCCTGCCTCGCCTCGATCTGCGCCTACGGCATCAACAGTCTCGTATTGAAGCCGTTCTTCGGGATTCCAAACCCCAGCGCGGTCCTGCACGGTGCCAGCCACGCGCTGCATCTTTGGAAGGGCTCGCCGATGAGCAGCTTCCCGTCCGGCCACATGATGCTTTCCGCAGCCTTCGCCGGAGTCTTCATGCGGTTCTATCGGGCAAGCATCTGGCCGCTTGCCGCCCTGCTGCTGATCGCCGCCGGCCTGTTGGTCGTCGGCGATTGGCATTTCCTGAGCGATGTGGTGGGCGGATCGTTCCTCGGTCTCTCGGCGGGCGCTCTCGCCGGGGAAGCGTGGTCGGCGCACCTCGGCCGCTAGGCGGCGCCTGGCCGGTTCCGAGCGGATCAATGCCGGTCACACCGGTGTAACTGCATCGGCGCGGATCCGCGCCGATGCCGGGTGCGAGCCGGAGCCTTGCGCCGCATCGCACTGCCTTATACTGCGGGCAAATCCACACGCAATGCATCAAGGAGCACACATGGCAAAAGTCCTCGTCCTTTATTACTCTTCCTACGGGCATGTCGAGCGCATGGCGCAGGCGGTCGCCGAAGGCGCCGCGTCGGTCCCGGGTACCGAGGTCAGCGTCAAACGCGTGCCCGAGCTCGTGCCCGAGGAGGTGGCGCGCAAAGCCGGCATGAAGAGCGACCAGAAGGCGCCCGTCGCGAGCGTCGATGAGCTCGCCGGATACGACGCGATCCTGTTCGGCACGCCGACGCGCTTTGGCAACATGGCGGCGCAGATGCGCAATTTCCTCGATCAGACCGGCGGCCTGTGGGTCAAGGGCGCTCTCGTCGGCAAGGTGGGCAGTGTCTTCGTCTCCACCGCAACTCAACACGGCGGTCAGGAAACGACCATTACAAGCTTCCATCACACCCTGATGCACCAGGGAATGATCATCGTCGGGCTGCCGTATGCGTTTGCGGGACTGACGCGCATGGACGAGATCACCGGCGGCACGCCTTACGGTGCAACGACGCTCGCCGGCGCCGACGGCTCCCGGCAGCCGAGCGAGAACGAGCTCGCTGGGGCGCGCTTCCAGGGGCGGCACGTCGCCGAGATCGCAGCGCGCTTGCAGCACGGCGCCTCACCGCAGGTGAGGTAGAGCCCGCGGGAAACGGCCGGGCCGGGACGCGCGCCAGTACCGGTACGCCGGACCGATGACGCGGGCCGGCTCCCCGCCGGGAGGACCGCCGCCCCCGCCTCATCCGGCAAGCCGAGAGGGCTCGCCCGCGTGCGCCGGCTCCCCTGCACTCCGGTGCTGGCGCGCCGCCGGCAAGTGCGTCCTTTCAGGCGGCGGAACGCTCCTGCGCCGGGGCGTCGGCGGCCTTGCGCCCCTCGGCGGAGTCGGCCAGCGCCACCGCGAGCGCCTCCGAGACGCGCTCAACCCAGACGAACTCGAGCGCCGAGCGTACGGTTTGCGGAATGTCCTCGAGATCGCGCCGGTTGCGCGCCGGCAGGATCACCTTGCGGATGCCCGCGCGCGCGGCGGCGATCGTCTTCTCCTTGATGCCGCCGACCGGCAGCACCAGGCCGCGCAGACTGATCTCGCCGGTCATGGCCACATCCGGGCGAACCGCCTGACGCTTCAGAAGCGAAGCGAGAGAGACGAACATCGCCACTCCGGCGCTCGGACCGTCTTTCGGAATCGCCCCGGCGGGTACGTGTACATGGATGTCACTCGCATCGAATATCTTGGGGTCGATGCCGAGGTCCTCGGCCTGCGCCTTGACGAGGCTCAAGGCGGCCTGCGCCGACTCCTTCATGACATCGCCCAATTGCCCGGTCAGAATCAGCTTGCCGTTGCCGCTCATGCGTGCCGACTCGATGAACAGGATGTCGCCGCCGACCGGCGTCCAGGCAAGTCCGGTCGCGACGCCGGGGATCGAGGTGCGCTGGGCGACCTCGTTCTCGAACCGGGGCGCACCCAGCACGGCGGGCACATCGTCCGCCGCGAACCGCACGCTCGCCACCTTGCCTTCGGCGATGCGCATCGCCGCCTGGCGCAGCAGTGCGCCGATCTCGCGCTCGAGGCTGCGGCAGCCGGCTTCCCGCGTGTACTCGTGGATGATGCGCAGCAGTGCCTCATCGGACACTTCCACCTTGGCGGCATCGAGGCCGTTCGCCTCGAGTTGCCGCTTCACCAGATAGCGTTTCGCGATCTGCAGCTTCTCCTCGTCGGTGTAGCCGGTGAGCGGGATGATCTCCATGCGGTCGCGCAGCGGCCCGGGAATCGTCTCGAGCACGTTGGCGGTGGCGATGAACAGCACATGACTCAAGTCGAACGGCAGACCGAGGTAGTTGTCGCGAAAGGTCGAGTTCTGCTCCGGATCGAGCACTTCGAGCAGCGCCGAAGCCGGATCGCCGTGGAAGCTCGCGCTCAACTTGTCGATCTCATCGAGCATGAACACGGGATTGCGCGTGCCCGCCTTGCGCAGCCCCTGCACGATGTTGCCGGGCAACGCCCCGATATAGGTGCGGCGGTGACCGCGTATTTCCGCCTCATCGTGCACGCCGCCGAGGCTGGCGCGCACGAACTTCAACCCCAACGCGCGCGCCACGCTCTGGCCGAGCGAGGTCTTGCCGACACCCGGCGGACCCACGAAGCACAGGATGGGGCTACGCCCCCGCGGGTTGAGCTTGCGTACGGCGAGGTATTCGAGAATGCGCCGCTTGACCTTCTCCAGGCCATAGTGATCCTCTTCGAGCACGCCGCGCGCGCGCTCGATATCGATGTCCTCGGCGTCCGATTTGCTCCAGGGAAGCGACACCAGCCAGTCGAGGTAGGTGCGCACCATGCCGTGCTCCGGGCTCGCCTCGCTCATGCGCCGCAGGCGCTTGAGCTCCTTGCGCGCCTGCTCCTCGACTTCCTGCGGCATGTGCGCCGCGGTGATCGCGCTGTCGATCTCGGCGAAATCGCCCTCCTCGCCACCGTCCTCACCGAGCTCCTTCTGCAGCTGGTGCAGCTGCTCGCGCAGCACCGCCTCGCGCTGGCGCTCGCCGAGGGCGGCCTGGGTCTGCTCGGTGATATCGCGGGTGATCTTCAGCACCTCGACGCGGTGCGCGAGCAGTCTCATCGCCTTGTCGAGCCGCTCCTTCAGATCGATAGTCTCGAGCAGCTCTTGTTTGTCCCGGGGCTTGACATCCATGAAGCTGACGATGAGATCGGCGAGCTGCCCGGCGGAGTCTATGCCGCGGACGGTGCGCGCCAGCTCCGCCGGCACCTGCGGCAGCAAAGAGAGCGCCTCCGCGGCGCGCTCCTTGAGGACGTCCATGCGCGCCTCGATGTCGGCGCCCGCCGCCTGCGGCTCGGCCACGGCGGCGATGCGCGCGGCGAGAAACGGCTTGTCCCGCACGAACTCGAGCACCCGAAAACGGCTTTCTCCCTGGCAGACCAGGTGATGTGCACCGTCGGGCGCGGTGATGTAGCGAACCACGGTGGCGAGCACGCCGATCTCGTAAAGATCGCCGGCGGCGGGCTTCTCCACTGCCGGATCCCGTTGCAGCAACAGGCCGACCTTGCCCCCGGTGCGCACTGCCTCCTGGGCGGCGGCGATGCTCTCCTCCCGCCCGAGCGTCACCGGCAGCACGATGCCGGGGAACAGCACCACGTTGC
>JAJZVF010000241.1 GCA_021845825.1 Pseudomonadota bacterium
GGCCGCCGGCGCCAGCACGAGGGCGGCCGCCCCGCAGAGCAACGAGACGGAAAGCTTTCCGAACACTTGCATCGGCTTCTCCCCTCGAGAGTTGTTGTTACCGTCATAACGGGCGCCGATGCCTTCTGCCGGCAGCTGCCTCGGACGTCTTGGCGCTCGTCACGGAGTCGGTCCCGCGGACTATACCCGCAGCGGGCAGATAGGACAATTTACGTGCTCCGGGCCGGCGCTGCCCGCCCCGTGCACCGGCGTGCGCGCATCGCGCCGGTTACGCGCCCTCTGCACCGGCCCCGCCGCGGCCGGCCCGGCGCATTACAATCAGGAGCTGAACAGGCTGTAGAGTTCGTCTTCCTGCGCGAAGTGCAGAGTGAGAATCGCGTGCAGGCCGTACAGCAGGCGGCGCAGGTCCCGCAGGTCCTCGCTCGCCGGCCCGGCCGGCGGCAGCTGCTCGACGTGCCGGCCGAACAGCCGGCTCAATCGGCGGATCTCGTTGTGGGTCTGGATGAGCGGACCGGTCGGGTTCTCGCCCTGCAGTATTTTCTCGATGAGCGGATAGGCGGTGCGCTGCTCCTCGCTTTCGTGGGGCAGGAGATCCTTCTCGAGCATGTCGCGGACCTGCTCGAGGCGCGCGCGCGCTTCGCTCCCCGGCAACGCCTCGAGCTGTACGGCGAGAGCGGCGAGCTCGCCCACCCGGGGGCGCAGCGACCGGTGGCTGCTCGCCAGGGACTGCGCGAGGCGCTTGATCTCGGGGCTGCCTGCGATGACGCTCCTGCGGCCCGCGAGCGCGCGCAGCGCGTTGAGAATGACGAGGATGTCGATGCCCTCCTGCAGGATCGCGCCCGCCACCGGCACGATATAGCCGCCGGCTGCAAACGCCATGGCCACCAGGGACAGGCCCATGCCGGCGATTACGCTCTGCAGTGCGATGCGGCGGGTGCGCCGGGCGATGCCGACCGCCTCGGCGACGCCCTCGAAACGGTCGGAGGTGAGCACCACGTCGGCGGCCTCGGCGGCCGCCGTGGTGCCGCGCGCCCCCATGGCGATGCCCACATCGGCCAGAGCGAGCGCGGGCGCATCGTTGATCCCGTCGCCGACCATCGCCGTGAGGCCTTCGGCGCGCAGCAGGCGCACCACCTCGACTTTCTCCTCCGGTGAGCGCTCGGCGAACACCTGGTCGACACCGAGGACATCGCCAACGAGCTCCGCCACGTCCGGGTGATCGCCCGTCACCAGATGGATGCGCTCGATGCCGGCGGCGCGCAACTCGCGCAGCACCCGTGCGGTTTCCGGGCGGATGGGATCTTGCAGGAGCAGCGCGCCGGAAAGCTTGCCGTCGATGGCGACGAAGACGCCCGATGAGCCCTCGACCGCGGTGCGCAGCTGCACCGAGCGCAGCTCGGCTGTCTGCCCGCGATCGGCGGCGACGAACTGCCGTTGCCCGACCGCGACACGATGGCCCTCGACCTCGCCGCTGATCCCGCTGCCCATCTGCTCGTGCACCTCGGCCGGAAAGGCGAGGGTGAGGCCGCGAGTGCGCGCCTCGGCGAGAATCGCCGGCGCGAACGGATGAACCGAAAGCTGCTCGAGGGAGGCGGCGCAGCGGATGAGCTCATCGGAGCTCACCCCGGGCAGGGTCTCGACGGCAAGCACCTCCGGGCGCGCGGAGGTCACGGTGCCTGTCTTGTCGAGCACGAGCACGCGCGTGCGCGCGAGAGTCTCGAGCGCAGCGCCTCCTTTCATGATGATGCCCCGACTCGCGGCGCGCGATATGCCGGCGATGATGGCCGCCGGGGCCGCCAGTATCAGCGGGCACGGGGTTGCCACCACGAGGACCTCGAGCGCCCGCATCGGGCTGCCGGTGATGAGCCAGGCGGATGCCGCCGAGGCGAGCGTCAGCGCGAGAAAGACGAGCGCATAGCGGTCGGCGAGGCGCACGAAGGGCGCCTTGGAGTGCTCGGCGGTGCGCACCAGGCGGATGATCCCGGCGTAGGTGCTGTCGGCGGCGAGCGCGGTCACCTGCAGCTCGAAGGGGCCGGCGCAGTTGCTGCCGCCGCTGCGCACCGGTGTGCCGGGCTCGAGCCTGACGGGTCTCGATTCCCCGGTGAGCGAGGACTCATCGAGCACCGCGCTGCCGCGGTGCACGATGCCGTCCACCGGCACGACCTCGCCCGGCTTGACGACCAGCACATCGCCGAGTCCGACCTCATCCACCGGCACATCGGCGAGCCGATCGCCTTGGCGCCGGTGCGCGAAGCGCGGCGCGCGGCGCAGCAGCGCGCTTAGCTCGCGCCGGGCCCGCGCGCTCGCGTACCGCTCGAGCGCGGCACCGCCCGTGAGCATCACTGCGATGACCGAGCCGGCAAGATATTGGCGCAGGAGCAGTGCCCCGGCCATGGCGAGGACCGCGATGACATCGACGCCGATCTCACCGCGCAGCAGCCGCCAGGTGCTGGCGGCTGCCGCGGCAAGGACCACGATGGCGGTGGCGGCGAGGAAGGCCACGCGTGCGAGGGCCGGCGCATGGAGTGCGTCGCAGAGGAGGCCGGCAGTGAGCCCGAGCAGCGCAACGGCCAGGAGGGAGTAGTCGCGGTATGCGGCCAAGGGTCGTCGGGCGGCCAAGGTCGCTCCTTGAAGATTTGAATTGTGGCGCACGGCCGACCCGCGCCCGTCGCAGCCAGCCCCTCATGTAATCTTATACTTGCGGGCGCCGGTGCCGCATCCGAGGATCTACGTACCGGGCGGATAGGCATGGGCCGGGGGGCGTGGCTTCGCCTGTCCCCCCTTGCCAAGGGCATCAGTGGCCGGCGAATGTGCCGGGACAGGATGCCTGGTGGGGTCTCCCGTGCCGTCCATCGGAGACGCAGCAGGTGTCTCCCCGCGCGGATAGTGCGGTCGCCGGAGGAGGCCCGGCATGTCTTGATAGACTGCCTCTTGAGGCGCAGGCGCCCGCGCTCGTTGCATACACCTGCCGGATCAAGACCTGAAAATCGACCGCACAATCAGCGTCGCCCCGATGATGGACTGGACCGACCGT
>JAJZVF010000050.1 GCA_021845825.1 Pseudomonadota bacterium
CCGCCGGGTGAGGAGTGTCGGCGAGATGGCGGAGAACGCCTTCCGCGTGGGCCTCGTGCGCGTCGAGCGCGCGGTCAAGGAGCGCCTCACGGTCGCCGAAAGCGAACCGTTGATGCCCCAGGAACTCGTCAACGCCAAGCCGGTGGCGGCCGCGGTCAAGGAGTTCTTCGGCTCCTCGCAGCTCTCGCAGTTCATGGATCAGAACAACCCGCTCTCCGAGGTCACACACAAGCGGCGCGTCTCGGCGCTCGGTCCAGGCGGCCTCACGCGCGAGCGTGCCGGTTTTGAGGTACGCGACGTGCATCCCACTCATTACGGACGCGTCTGTCCGATCGAGACTCCGGAAGGCCCGAACATCGGCCTGATCAATTCACTGGCCGTTTATGCGCGCACCAACCAGTATGGCTTTCTGGAAACGCCTTACCGACGCGTCGAAAACGGGCGGGTGACCGATCGGATCGACTATCTGTCGGCGATCGAGGAGGGCAATTTCGCAATTGCGCAGGCGAACGCCAATCTCCGGCCGAACGGCGAGCTCGGCGACGATCTGGTTTCGTGCCGCTTCCAGAACGAGTTCACGCTGATGCCGCGCGATCGCATCAACTACATGGACGTGAGCCCCAAGCAGATCGTCTCCGTGGCCGCCTCGCTTATTCCATTCCTCGAGCATGACGACGCCAACCGGGCGCTCATGGGCTCGAACATGCAGCGGCAGGCGGTGCCGACGCTGCGCGCCGAGACTCCGCTCGTGGGTACCGGTATGGAACGCTCCGTGGCCATCGACTCGGGCGTGACCGTGGTCGCCAAGCGCGGGGGAGTTGTCGATTCGGTGGACGCCTCACGCATCGTGGTGCGGGTGCGCGACGACGAGACCACCGCCGGCGAGCCGGGTGTGGACATCTACAACCTTACCAAGTACACCCGTTCCAACCAGAACACCTGCATAAACCAGCGACCGCTGGTCAACGCCGGCGATGCGATCGCCCGCGGTGACGTGCTTGCCGACGGTCCGTCGACGCACCTTGGCGAGCTCGCGCTCGGACAGAATCTGCTGGTCGCGTTCATGCCGTGGAACGGTTACAACTTCGAGGACTCGATCCTCATCTCGGAGCGGGTGGTCGAGGAGGATCGTTTCACGACGATCCACATCGAGGAGCTCACCTGCGTCGCGCGCGATACCAAGCTCGGGCCGGAGGAGATCACTGCCGACATCCCCAACGTGGGCGATGCGGCGCTCGCCAAGCTCGACGAGGCGGGTATCGCCTACATCGGCGCGGAGGTGAAGGCGGGCGATATCCTGGTCGGCAAGGTCACCCCGAAAGGCGAGACGCAACTCACCCCGGAAGAGAAGCTCCTGCGCGCCATTTTCGGCGAGAAAGCCTCGGACGTGAAGGACACGGGGCTGCGCGTGCCGCCGGGAATGGACGGCACGGTGATCGACGTTCGCGTGTTCACGCGCGATGGCGTGGAGAAGGACTCCCGCGCGCTCTCCATCGAAAAAGCCGAGATCGAGCGGGTCCGCAAGGACTTCGCGGATCAGCAGCGTATCCTGGAGAATGACCTGTTCCAGCGGGTGCGCGCCATGCTGATCGGCCAGAGCGCCGCCGGCGGTCCCCGCAAGCTGAAGGCCGGCTCCCGGATCGAGGCTGACTACCTAGACGGCCTGCCGCGCGAGGAGTGGTTCGAGATCCGCCTGCAGGACGAGGACGCCAATTCGCAGCTCGAGCAGACCGCCGAGCGGCTGCAGCTGCAGCGCAAGGCCTTCGAGAAGCGCCTCGAGGACAAGAAGGCCAAAATCACCCAGGGTGACGATCTCGCCCCTGGGGTGCTCAAGATGGTCAAGGTGTATCTGGCGGTCAAGCGGCGTGTCCAGCCGGGCGACAAGATGGCCGGCCGTCACGGCAACAAAGGCGTGATCTCCACCATTGTGCCGGTGGAGGACATGCCGTACCTGCAAGACGGCACTCCGGTTGACATCGTGCTGAACCCGCTCGGCGTGCCCTCGCGCATGAACGTCGGCCAGGTGCTCGAGACCCACCTGGGCTGGGCAGCCAAGGGCCTCGGTCTGAAGATCGGCCGGATGATCCAGGCGCGCGCCGAGGAGGCGGAGCTGCGTGGATTCCTCAAGCAGGTCTACAACCAGAGCGGGGGCCAGCCGGAAGAAATCGACAGCCTCGGCTCCGAGGATCTTGCGAGGCTCGCCGGCAACTTGTCACACGGCGTGCCCATGGCGACCCCGGTGTTCGACGGCGCGAGTGAGGCGGAAATCAAGCGGATGCTCGAGCTGGCTGATCTGCCTACGAGCGGCCAGACGTACCTTTACGACGGCCGTACCGGCGAGCGCTTCGAGCGCGCGGTGACCGTGGGCTACATGTACATGCTCAAGCTCAACCACCTCGTCGATGACAAGATGCACGCCCGCTCCACCGGCCCTTACAGCCTGGTCACCCAGCAGCCGCTCGGCGGCAAAGCCCAGTTCGGCGGCCAGCGCTTCGGAGAGATGGAGGTCTGGGCGCTCGAGGCCTACGGCTCCGCCTATACCCTGCAGGAGATGTTGACCGTCAAGTCCGACGACGTCAATGGCCGCACCAAGATGTACAAGAACATCGTGGACGGCAATCACCAGATGGACGCCGGCATGCCGGAGTCCTTCAACGTGCTGGTCAAGGAGATCCGCTCGCTCGGCATCAACATGGAGTTGGAGCAGGACTGATCACGGCATGCCGTGAGGAGAATATCCGATGAGAGATCTTCTTAAGTTTTTCAAGAGCAACGCCCCGGTCGAGCAGTTCGATTCGATCAAGATCGGACTCGCTTCGCCCGAGATGATCCGCGCCTGGTCGTACGGCGAGGTCAAGAAGCCGGAAACCATCAACTATCGGACCTTCAAGCCCGAGCGGGACGGCCTGTTCTGCGCCAAGATCTTCGGTCCGGTGAAGGACTACGAGTGTCTGTGCGGCAAGTACAAGCGCCTGAAGCATCGCGGCGTGGTCTGCGAGAAGTGCGGCGTCGAGGTCACGCAGGCCAAGGTGCGCCGCGAGCGCATGGGCCACATCGAGCTGGCGAGCCCGGTGGCCCACATCTGGTTCCTGAAATCGCTCCCGTCGCGCATCGGCCTGATGCTCGACATGACGCTGCGCGAGATCGAGCGCGTGTTGTACTTCGAGGCCTTCGTGGTCATCGACCCGGGCATGACGCCGCTCACCCGCGGGCAGCTGCTCACCGACGAGATGTATCTCGAGGCGATTGAGGAGCACGGCGACGAGTTCGATGCCCGCATGGGTGCCGAGGCCGTCTACGAGCTGCTGCGCAACACAGATCTCGCGGCCGAGCTCACCAAGGTGCGCGAGGAGATGGGATCGACCTCGTCCGAGACCAAGCTCAAGCGGCTGTCCAAGCGGCTGAAGCTGATCGAGTCGTTCATCGAGTCCGGCAACAAGCCGGAGTGGATGGTCATGACCGTGCTGCCGGTCCTGCCGCCGGATCTGCGCCCGCTGGTGCCGCTCGACGGCGGCCGCTTCGCCACCTCGGACTTGAACGACCTGTACCGGCGCGTCATCAACCGCAACAACCGCTTGCGGCGGCTGCTGGAGCTCAACGCGCCCGACATCATCGTGCGCAACGAGAAGCGCATGCTGCAAGAGGCAGTGGATGCGCTGCTCGACAACGGTCGCCGCGGACGGGCCATCACCGGCACCAACAAGCGGCCGCTGAAGTCGCTCGCCGACATGATCAAGGGCAAGCAGGGGCGCTTCCGGCAGAATCTGCTCGGTAAGCGCGTCGATTATTCGGGCCGCTCGGTCATCGTGGTCGGCCCGCAGCTGCGCCTCCACCAGTGCGGCCTGCCGAAGAAGATGGCGCTCGAGCTCTTCAAGCCGTTCATCTTCCAGAAACTGCAATTGCGCGGGGAGGCCTCGACCATCAAGGCTGCCAAGCGGCTGGTGGAGCGCGAGGGACCGGAAGTCTGGGATATCCTCGAGGAGGTGATCCGCGAGCACCCCGTGCTGCTGAACCGCGCCCCGACCCTGCACCGCCTGGGTATCCAGGCGTTCGAGCCGCAGCTTGTCGAGGGCAAGGCCATCCAGCTGCACCCCCTGGTGTGCACCGCCTTCAATGCCGACTTCGACGGCGACCAGATGGCCGTGCACGTGCCGCTGTCGCTGGAGGCGCAGCTCGAGGCGCGCGCCCTGATGATGGCCTCCAACAACATCCTTTCGCCCGCCAACGGCGATCCGATCATCGTGCCTTCGCAGGACGTGGTGCTGGGCCTTTACTACATGACGCGCGAGCGCGTGGGTGCGCGCGGCGAGGGCATGCGGTTCTCGGACGTGCACGAGGTGCACCGCGCCTATGAGAGCCGCACGGTCGATCTTCAGGCCAAGGTGCGGGTGCGCATCAAGGAGCGCATCCAGGGCCCGGAGCAGCAGGAACGTATCCGGACCGTCGATACCACCGTCGGCCGCGCGCTGCTCGTCGAGATTCTCCCGAAGGGGCTGTCCTTCGACCTGATCAACCAGGACATGACCAAGAAGGCGATCTCCGCGACCATCAATGCCTGCTACCGCACGCTCGGGCTGAAGGAAACGGTCATTTTTGCGGACCAGCTGATGTACACCGGTTTCCACTACGCCACCCGGGCCGGAGTATCCTTCGGCATCGACGATATCGTCATTCCGGAGCAGAAGCCGCGCATCATCGTCAATGCCGACAAGGAGGTTAAGGAGATCCAGGAGCAGTACGCCTCGGGCCTGGTGACCAACGGCGAGCGCTACAACAAGGTGGTCGACATCTGGTCGCGGGCAAACGATCAGGTCGCCAAGGCGATGATGGACAAGCTGGGTGCCGAGGACGCGACGGACTCCTCGGGCCAGACTGTGCGGCAGAAGTCCTTCAACTCGATCTTCATGATGGCGGACTCGGGCGCCCGCGGCTCCGCGGCGCAGATCCGCCAGCTCGCCGGTATGCGCGGCCTGATGGCCAAGCCCGACGGCTCGATCATCGAGACGCCGATCACGGCCAATTTCCGCGAGGGCCTCAATGTTCTGCAGTACTTCATCTCCACGCATGGCGCGCGCAAGGGACTGGCCGACACGGCGCTGAAGACCGCCAACTCCGGCTACCTCACGCGCCGCCTGGTGGACGTCGCGCAGGACCTGGTGGTGACGGAGCCCGATTGCGGCACGTCGAATGGCCTGACCATGACGCCGCTCGTCGAGGGCGGCGACGTCGTGGAGGCGCTGGGCGAGCGCGTGCTGGGGCGTGTTCTGGCGGAAGACGTTCTCACGCCCGGCACCGGCGATGTGCTCATCGAGCACGGTACACTGCTCGATGAGCGATTGATCCGCGAGCTCGAGCACGAAGGGGTGGACCAGATCAAGGTCCGCTCGCCGATCACTTGCCAGACCCGTTACGGCGTGTGTGCGCAGTGCTATGGACGCGATCTGGCGCGCGGCCGGCTGATCAGCATCGGCGAGGCCGTAGGGGTCATCGCCGCGCAGTCGATCGGCGAGCCGGGCACGCAGCTGACCATGCGCACGTTCCACATCGGCGGCGCAGCCTCGAGAGCGGCCGCCGCCAGCAGCGTCGAGGTGCGCAACAAGGGGATGGTCCGCTTCCATCGCATCAAGACCGTACAGCACGAGAAGGGTCATCTTGTGGCGGTATCGCGCTCCGGTGAGATCGGTCTGGTCGACGAATTCGGCCGCGAGCGCGAGCGCTACAAGATCCCCTACGGCGCCGTGATCAACGTCAAGGAGGGCGATCAGGTGATCTCGGGACAGGTGGTGGCGACCTGGGATCCGCACACCCACCCGGTGGTCACCGAGGTGGCGGGCTTCGTGAGGTTCCAGGATTTCATCGACGGCCTGACGGTCACCACCCAGGTGGACGAGGTCACGGGCCTTTCCAGCACCGTGGTGCTCGACACCAAACAGCGCGGTGGCAAGGATCTGCGCGCCACCATCAAGCTGGTCAACTCCAAGGGCAAGGAGGTTACCTTCGCCAACACCGAGATTCCAGCGGTGTACTCGTTGCCTGCCGGCGCGTTCGTGGCATTGGAGGACGGCGCCCGGGTGTCGGTCGGCGACGTCATCGCGCGCATTCCGCAGGAGTCGTCCAAGACCCGTGACATCACCGGAGGACTGCCGCGCGTCGCCGATCTGTTCGAGGCCCGCAAGCCCAAGGACCCGGCAATCCTCGCGGAGAAGTCCGGCACCGTGAGCTTCGGCAAGGAAACCAAGGGCAAGCGGCGCCTCGTCATCACGAGCGACGATGGCGACAAGTACGAGGAGTTAATTCCAAAGTGGCGCCAGCTAAACGTATTCGAGGGCGAGACGGTCGAGCGCGGTGAGGTGATCGCCGATGGCGAGCCCAATCCCCACGACATCCTGCGCCTGCAGGGCGTGGAGGCGCTGGCTAACTACCTCGTGCGCGAGATCCAGGACGTCTACCGCTTGCAAGGTGTGAAGATCAACGACAAGCACATAGAGGTGATCATCCGTCAGATGCTGCGCAAAGCCGAAGTGCAGGCTTCCGGCGAAACCTCGCTCCTGCGCGGCGAGCAGCTCGACCGAGCCCGCGCGCTCGACATCAACGATCGCGCGCAGCAAGGTGGCAAGCAAGCGGCGGCGCTGCAGCCGGTGCTGCTCGGCATCACCAAGGCGTCGCTTGCCACCGAGTCGTTCATCTCCGCGGCCTCGTTCCAGGAGACGACCCGCGTGCTCACGGAAGCGGCGGTGCGTGGTCTGCAGGATGACTTGCGCGGACTGAAGGAGAATGTCATCGTCGGCCGCCTCATTCCGGCGGGGACCGGGTTCGCGACCCACGCGTCGCGGCGCCGCAAGAGCGAAAGTGCCGAGCGGCGCAGCTTCATGGAAGTCGGCGGGGGCATGCCCGAATCGGACGAGAGCAGCGTCGGCGAGGAGTCCGAGAGCGCGGCAGGGTGAGACGGATCGCGGCTGGGCCGGCGGACGCCAGAGCGTCCGCCGGTCCGCTGGCGCCGCTCAGGAACCGGACCTGCCGGGGGGTTCGCCGGCGCAGACCGGCGGCGGACGATCGATCTCAGGCCCCGCACGGTGGACATGGCGAGCGTCAGTCGCACCTGCAAGTGAAGCCGCAGACCCGCCGGAGCACCGCGCGCCGAGCCTGCATCGGCCGGTAGCAGGCGGGCCTCGGGATACTTCTCGGGGAGATAAAGCACGATGGCAGCGGACTCCGTGAGCACCCGGCCGCCATCCACAACCGCCGGCACCCTTGTGGCCGGATTGGCGCTGAGAAGTGCGCTCCTGCGATGCTCATCCGCGGGCGGATTGACCGGGACCGGTGCGAAGGCGACGCCGGGCTCAAGGAGCATCCCGCGTGCCCGGACCGATGGGGTCGGACCGAACTCATACAGCGTCATTTCCGCCTGCGGCAAGGCGTGCTGCCCGAGATTTTGCAATATGGCGAATATCGACCGCATGCCGCGCAGGTGATGGCGCGCGGTATATCGGGGCGCCACGATTGACGAATGCTCGTCTCGCTGATATTTTGAGTATAAATGCGAATGACTCTTATTTAGCTCTCGGGATTTACCTGCGGAAGCCGAGCGCCGTGAGCCGCAATCGACCTCTACGGCGGGCCTGAGTCAGGCGTGCAGCCTCCGGAAACGACCCTATGGATCAATCCATGTCAGATCTGCCGACGCCGCCGTGTGTGTCCGCCATGCCTGCCTGGAAGATATTTCTGCTCGTGATGGGGCCGGGTCTGGTGGTGATGCTGGCCGATACCGATGTCGGCAGCATCATCACGGCCGCACAGAGCGGTGTCGCGTGGGGTTATCGGCTGCTGCTTTTGCAGCTGCTGCTGATTCCGGTGCTCTACATCGTGCAGGAGCTTACCGTGCGCCTCGGGGTGTTCACCGGTCAGGGGCACGGTGAGCTCATCCGCAAGACCTTCGGCTCGGGCTGGGCATGGCTTTCGGTCAGTGGCCTAGGCGTGGCCACGATCGGAGCGCTGGTCACCGAATTTTCCGGAATCGCCGCGGTGGGTCAGCTCTTCGGCATCGCGCGCCCGGTGAGCCTCGGCCTCGCCGTCGCCGGACTGCTCTCGATCGTGCTGACCGGCAGCTATCGGCGCGTCGAGCGGGTCGCGATTGCGCTCGGTCTGTTCGAGTTCGCATTCTTCTTCATCGCTTGGCGCGCCCACCCGCAGGCCGCCGCGATCGCGGACGGCATCCTGCATATGCCGCTCGATAATGGCCCGTACCTCTACCTCGTCGCGGCCAATATCGGCGCAGTCATCATGCCGTGGATGATCTTCTATCAGCAGTCGGCGGTGGCGGACAAGAAGCTCCAGGCGCCCCACTATCGCAGCGCCCAGTGGGATACCGCCATAGGCTCGCTGATCACTCAACTGGTGATGGCGGCGATCCTGGTCGCTGCGGCGGCCACGATCGGTACGGTACATGCGCACGCCAGCCTCGATTCCATCGGGGACATCACCAAGATGCTGGTGCCGTTTCTCGGTGTGGACGTCGGGCGCATCGTGTTCGGGCTCGGCACCATCGGAGCGGCTCTGGTTGCGGCCATCGTCGCCTCGCTCGCCAGCGCCTGGGGGTTCGGCGAGGTCACCGGCTATCGTCACTCGCTGGAACATCGGCCACTCGAGGCGCCGTGGTTTTACGCGATTTATTCGCTCGCAGTCATCGGTGGGGCCGTGCTGGTGGATCTGGTGCCCAACCTCGTCGAACTGAACATCGCTGTCGAGGTCATGAATGCGCTGTTGCTGCCGATGGTCCTCGGCTTTCTCGTCGCGCTCGCCTTGCGCGCCCTGCCGCCCGAGCATCGCCTGCGCGGCGTGTACGCATGGGTGGTTGTGACGGTCTCCATGCTGACCGCGGGCCTCGGCGTGTACGGCGGCCTTGCCGGCCTGAGACTGTTCTGACGGTCCGGAGACCCGGATCACACGGGCACACCGGCGCCGGCACGTGCGCGCTACGTCGCCCCGCGCAGCCAGAACAGTCCCGTCCGCAGGATGAACGATCCGTCGGGCTCGATCGCCAGCGCTTCCCTGACCTCGCGCGGCGCCGCCTCCTGCAAGGTGCGAATGGCGGCGACCCGGTCGGCGGGGGTACGCATCCGCGCCACCCAGGAGGAAAACTCCAGGCGTGTGGGCCACTCCCGGTGCTCCACTTCCTCCAGCCCGACCGAATGCAGCAGCGAGCGCCACTCGCTCCTGGAACGATTGCGGACGTGCGACACGTCGCGCAGCAGCTCCGTCGATTGCAGATAGGTGTCGGTCAGCGCGTCCTCGGCGCCCAGGGCGTCGATGAGCAGCGCATGGCCGCCCGGGGCGAGGACGCGGCGTATTTCCCGTATGGCGGCCTCGAGCCGCGTCCAATGGTGCGCGCTGTAGCGCGTGCAGACCAGGGGGAACAGGCCATCCGGGAACGGCATCGACTCCGCGCTGCCCTGGCGTACCTCGATCTGGCGCAAGCCGCGCTGCGCTGCGCCGCTCGACACCGTCGCCAGCATGCCGGGAGAGGGATCGAGCGCCACCACGCGGCCGAGGTACGGTGCGAGCGCGAACGCGAGGTGCCCCGCACCGCAGCCGATGTCGAGTGCCTGGTCCGTACGCGCCGCCGTCCGTTGCACCAGAACCTTGGCGTACTCGAGGTCGGGCCCCCCTGAGTGGACCGCGCTATCGAGGTACGCCTCGGCGCGGGGATCGAACTGCTGCTGGACCGTCTGCTCGTGTGTGCGCATCGCGTGTCCTCCGTCGTCCGAGCGATATCCGACTCGGGTCAAGCCCCATGCGGGCAGGTGTCCGATATCACATTATCATGTAGCGGGGCGAGCAGCGGCCCGACCCTCCTGGCGCAGGACGGGGAAAGTGCGGCCCGGTGATCCTGCAGGGAAGCCGCCCCGCCAAACTCCCTTTAGTGCAAGAATTGGCAGCCGATTCCCCGTGCCCGCTCATCCTGTATCGGGCGCGGCGTGCTGTAGAATCGCGCGCGTGCGGGAGCAGTCCATGAAATGCATCCGATTCCACGAGAACGGCGGTCCCGAAGTCCTGCGCGTCGAGGACTGCGATCCCGCCAAGCCGGCCTCCGGGGAGGCGCAGATCCAGCACAGCGCGATCGGTCTCAACTATATCGATGTCTACGATCGGACCGGCCTGTATCCCGGCGAGCTGCCGAGCGGCTTGGGCCGTGAAGCCGCGGGTGTCGTCGTCGCGCTCGGGCGCAATACACGGGGGCTGCGGCTCGGCGACCGGGTTGCCTACGTCCACTCGAAACCCGGCGCGTATTGCGAGCTGCGCAACGTGCCCGCGGACCGTCTGGTGAGGGTCCCCAAGAGCATCTCCGACGAGCAGGCCGCCGCGATCATGTTGAAGGGATTGACCGCGCGCTCGCTACTGCGCCGTACCTATCGCGTGCAGCGTGGCGACGTCGTACTGGTGCATGCTGCGGCGGGCGGAGTCGGTCTCATTCTCACGCAGTGGGCAAAGGCGCTGGGCGCGACGGTGATCGGCGTAGTCGGTAGCGAGGCCAAAGCAGAGCTGGCACGCAGGCATGGCTGCCGGCACGTGTTGATCCTGGGGCGCGACGAATTGATCGCGGGCGTGAGGAAGGTCACGCGCGGGGAGGGCGTGGCAGTCGTGTACGATTCGGTCGGCAAGGACACCTTCATGGCCTCCCTCGACTGCCTGCGTCCGCTTGGCATGATGGTCTCCTACGGCAATGCCTCGGGGCCGCCGCCGGCGATCAGCCCGCTCGAGCTCAGCAAGCGCGGCTCTCTATATCTCACCCGGCCCACGCTCTTCAGCTATATCAGCCAACGGGCCGAGCTGGACGCGGCGGCGCGCGAGCTGTTCTCGGTGGTGAGGAAGGGCATGGTGCGGGTCAGGATCGGGCAGCGCTATCCCCTGACGGAGGCTGCGGCCGCCCATCGCGACCTCGAGGCGCGCCGTACAATCGGCTCGACGGTGTTGATTCCCTGACAAATTGCCCGAGCGGGAAATATCGATGCAGCCCTGCCCCTCAACCCTGCTGTCCCAGCAGCTCCAACGTCCGCGGATCCTCGCGGCCACCGAAGTATTGCTTGAGCGCGGCGCGAAAGACCTGATTTTCGGCAGATGCCTCGCCCAGGGTGCCCGCCCGGGCGAACAGTGTCATGCAGGAATGGAATTTTAAGTCGTCGGGATGCCCGAAGATCTCTTCTATTGTGCGACCCTGGGTTTCGTTCACCAGGCGGGTGCACTCCCGCAGCCGGGCGCCGAGCACCGGTTCACGCAGATAGGCGTCGGCCTCCTCAATCGAGGCGAGGGCGTAGAATTGCGCGGCTCGACTGTGGCCGAGGCCGAGCAGCTGAGGGAATATGAACCACATCCAGTGGCCGCTCTTGCGGCCCGCACGCAACTCCCTCAGCACCTGATTCCACACCGGCGCCTGAGCTTCGCAGAACCGTCGGAAGTCCGGCACCGCGGTCGCTCATGGCCGCCCGGATCGGCGATGAGTCACGAATGCCGACTCGCCGGGTCGCCGGCGACGGTCTGGTCCCGGAGGCGGGCGAATCGCCTCTCCACCCATTGTCTTACCCGCATGGCGTCCGCCGTGCGCGTGTACTGCCCCCAGGAGTGCATCAGCACCACGATGATGTCGTGGTGAGCGATCCAGGCATCGAGCACCAGGCACTGGCCCGCCGGGTCGGTGAACCCGGTCTTCTGCAGCACGATATGCCACCACCGGTCCCTGACCAGCGGGTCGGTGGGGTAGTAGGGCAGGCGCCAACGGCCTACGCGGATCGCATACCCGGCACTCGTCGAGTACCGGCGCAGGATCCGGTTATGGGAGGCTGCCAACACCAGCTTTGCGAGATCGTCGGGCGTCGAGACGTCACCGGCCGAGAGTCCCGTCGGCTCGACGAAATGGGTATGTGTCATGCCGAGTGCCCGCGCCTTGGCGTTCATGGCGCGCACCGCGGCGCCCACCCCTCCGGGGTAGTTGCGGGCCAGCACGTGCGCGGCTCGGTTCTCCGAGGACATGAGCGCCAGATGAAAGAACTGCGCGCGCGTCAGCCGGGCGCCGAGCGGCAGGTGCGAGTACGGCGTCATATCCGCCCGTGTGACCGTAAGCACCTGATCGAGCGGCTGGTGCGCCTCGGCCACCACCAGCGTGGTCATCAGCTTGGTGATGGAGGCGATGGGTGTGACGCCGGCGGCCCGTTTGGCGTAGAGCACACGGGAGCGGGTCGCATCGAACACCAGCGCCTCGCTCGAGCGCACATAGGGGTGGCTTGCAGTGATCCGCCGGTCGGCTGCCCGGTCGGGGCGGTAGAGGTAGGGGCGGCAGATGCGCCGGTGATGGGCGTAATGACGGCAGACGTAATGGCGGGCGGCGTAGGCGGGCGAGGCGGCGCCCAATGCGGCCACCAGCAGCACGGCGACCGGCATCGGGACCGGCAGTCCGAAACCTTGCTTGTTCATTATTGAATTCTCGCGGTCGACCTGCGGGTCAACGAGGGACAGGCGATCCAAGACGAGCTGCCGGCGCGGCGCATCGGCTGGGCTTCGCGGCGAGAGCCTAACATTACCATGATGCCGTCGCCACACTCCGTGATCTCCGGCGATCCCCGGCGGGAGACTGCGCCGGAAAGCCTAGGGTGTTGGCGGAGACCGCGCCCCCTCGGCCGCGATGTCTCAACGCAGGCGCGCGCTGCGCAATCTCAGCCCCGAGCGCACGAGCATGCCGACTCCCGTCAACAGGGTGGCCGCGAACAGGAGCATCCAGATGCGGAATGATCCGTAGGGCAGGGGCAGCAGACTGAATGCAGGTTGAAAGGCAATGAACCAGGCGCAGGCCACGATCAGCAGCGCTGTCCGCCGGCGGAAGACTCTCTCCGCGGCGGTGGCTTCGGGCGACCTCGCCTGCGGCGGCTGGTGCAGCAGGAGTGCGGCAAGGGCGATGAAGGCGAGGCAGAGGGCGCCCATGATCCCGATCCTCATCGCCACAGCCGATGGGGTGCGCCGCACCCAAAGGTCCGGAAAGCCGTTGAGCCCCCAGTGCACCGGCATCATCGGTGGAAGATATGCCCAGCGAATCCAGACCCACCCTGTCATTCCCCCCAGCCACAGCAAGGGGATCGCCCCGGACAGCCATCGGCCGGGCAGGCGCTGCGGTACGGGGTTCACGGGCGAGCGAGCATGGCGCGGAATCGCAGTATAAGGCCAATGTACCGCAAAGCCCGCCGACAGCGCGAGCTGCCCCGGATGCAGCACGCCGTGCGGCGGCTGCGCTAGGCCCCGCGCGTCGCGGCCGAGGCTCGGCCGGCTTTTGGCGTTTCGCAATCCGAGCCTTGGCGGGAAATGAGGTTTACTGCGGGGGACCCACGCCTTGCCGAGACCCTCGGGAGCCGATTTCGTGGCGCCTCATGGTTGACACTATCGTCCCCTCTCCCTAGAATCGCCGGCCTTTCCCGGGTCGGCCCGACGGCACGCCGACCCTCGAAACAGCGACACACCGACACCGGGCCACATCCTCGCAAGCGCGCCAAAATGGGGTGCGCAGTGCGCAGGGGGCCCGGTTTTCGTCCCGCCGCTCACCGTGCGGGCGCATCCTTTGAGGACTCAAGGGACGCGGCCCGTGCCCGAACGCAGGATTTTGGAGACAGTATGGCGACCACCGGTCAGCTCATCCGGCAACCGCGCCGCACGCGGACAGAAAAGACCAAGGTGCCCGCTCTGGGGGCTTCTCCCCAGAAGCGAGGCGTCTGCACACGCGTGTACACCACCACGCCGAAGAAACCGAATTCCGCGCTGCGGAAGGTCTGCCGTGTGCGCCTCACCAACGGCTATGAGGTCACCAGCTACATCGGCGGCGAAGGTCACAATCTTCAGGAGCACTCCGTGGTGCTCATCCGTGGCGGCCGCGTCAAGGATCTGCCGGGCGTGCGCTACCACACCGTCCGCGGCACGCTCGACTGCGCCGGCGTCGGCGAGCGCAAGCAAGGCCGCTCCAAGTACGGCGCCAAGCGGCCCAAGAAGTAAGAGGTTCACGCGATGTCCCGTCGAGCCCAAGCTCCGGTCCGCACCATCCTGCCGGACCCCAAGTTTCACAGTGAGATGCTGGCCAAGTTCATGAATGTCGTCATGAAGGATGGCAAGAAGTCCGCGGCCGAGCGCATTCTTTATGGCGCCATCGACCGCATCGCCGAGAAGACCGGCAAGCAGGGCCAGGACGCGATCGAGCTGCTGTCGGCCGCCCTCGACAACGTCAAGCCCGTGGTCGAGGTGAAGTCCCGTCGAGTGGGCGGGGCAACCTACCAGGTGCCGGTCGAAGTGCGCGCCACCCGTCGTCAGACGCTCGCCATGCGCTGGGTGATCGAGGCGGCCCGTGCACGCAGCGAGAAGTCCATGGCCCACCGCCTGGCGCACGAGCTGCTGGATGCCTCCGAGAACCGCGGCGCCGCGGTACGCAAGCGCGAGGACACGCACCGCATGGCGGAGGCCAACAAGGCCTTTGCGCACTACCGCTGGTGAGGCCGGCGGATTCCCCTCACCCGGCACTGCACTGACCCAAAGGAAAGCGAATCGTGGCACGCGCGACGCCCATTGAGCGCTACCGGAACATCGGCATCTCCGCCCACATCGATGCGGGCAAGACGACGACCACCGAGCGCATCCTGTTTTACACCGGGGTCTCGCACAAGATCGGCGAGGTTCACGACGGCGCGGCCGTAATGGACTATATGGAGCAGGAGCAGGAGCGTGGCATCACCATCACCTCTGCGGCCACCACCTGCTTCTGGAAGGGCATGGACGGCGCCTATGCCGAGCACCGCATCAACATCATCGATACTCCGGGGCACGTCGATTTCACCATCGAGGTAGAGCGGAGTCTGCGCGTGCTCGACTCGGCTGTTGCGCTGTTCGACTCGGTCGCCGGTGTGCAGCCGCAGTCCGAGACCGTGTGGCGCCAGATGAACAAGTACGGCGTGCCGCGTATCGCCTTCGTCAACAAGATGGACCGCGCCGGTGCGAACTTCCTGCGGGTCGTGGACATGATCCGGGCGCGCCTGCGCGCCAATCCCGTGCCGATCCAGCTGCCGATCGGGGCCGAGGACAAGTTCGAGGGCGTCGTTGACCTGATTCGCATGAAGGCCATCTATTGGGACATGGAGACCCAGGGCATGCGCTTCGAATACCGCGAGATCCCGGCCGACCTCAGGGAGCAGGCGGAGGAGTATCGCGGCAAGATGATCGAGGCCGCCGCCGAAGCCAACGATACACTGATGCACAAGTACCTCGAAGGCGAGGCCCTCACCGACGAGGAAATCCGTGCCGGGCTGCGCGAGCGCTCGATCCGCAACGAAACCGTGCTGTGCATGTGCGGCTCCGCCTTCAAGAACAAGGGCGTGCAGGCGCTACTCGATGCGGTCATCGAGTTCATGCCTTCGCCGATGGAGATGCCCGACGTCAAGGGCATAGACGAAGACGGCGAAGCTGCCACGCGCAAGGCCGGCGACGATCAGCCGTTCGCCGCGCTCGCTTTCAAGATCCTCAACGATCCCTTCGTCGGCAACCTGACGTTCTTCCGGGTGTACTCCGGCGTGCTCAATTCGGGCGACACCGTGTACGTGCCGACCAAGAGCCGCAAGGAGCGTGTCGGACGCTTGCTGCAGATGCACGCCAGCGATCGCACCGAGATCAAGGAGGTCCGCGCCGGCGACATCGCCGCCGCCGTGGGTCTGAAGGACGTGTACACGGGCGACACGCTGTGCGACCTCGAGAAGGTCATTACTCTGGAAAAAATGGAATTCCCGGAGCCGGTGATCTCCGTGGCGGTAGAGCCCAAGACCAAGGCCGACCAGGAGAAAATGGGCATCGCCCTCCAGCGCCTCGCCAAGGAGGATCCCTCCTTCCGCGTCAGCACCGACCAGGAGTCCGGCCAGACCATCATCGCCGGCATGGGCGAGCTGCACCTGGAGATCATCGTCGACCGCATGAAGCGCGAGTTCAAGGTCGAGGCCAACGTCGGCCAGCCGCAGGTAGCCTATCGCGAGACCATTCGCGCCAGTGTCGAGCAGGAAGGCAAATTCGTTCGTCAGTCCGGCGGGCGCGGCCAGTACGGTCACGTGTGGCTGAAGATCGAGCCGAACGAGACCGGCAAGGGTTACGAGTTCGTCAACGGGATCGTCGGCGGTGCAATTCCGCGCGAGTACATTCCTGCGGTCGACAAGGGCATTCAGGAAGCCTGTCAGACGGGCGTGATCGCCGGCTATCCGGTGGTCGACGTGAAGATCACACTCTTCGACGGCTCCTACCACGACGTCGACTCCAGTGAAATGGCGTTCAAGATCGCCGGCTCCATGGGTTTCAAGGAAGGCTTCAAGCGTGCCAGGCCGGTTCTGCTCGAGCCGATCATGAAAGTCGAAGTAGTCACCCCGGAGGAGTACTCCGGCGACGTCATCGGCGACCTCAATCGCCGACGCGGGCAGATCATGGGCATGGACGAGTCGCCGGCCGGCAAGGCCATCACGGCCGAGGTGCCGCTGTCGGAGATGTTTGGTTACGCCACCAATGTGCGCTCCATGAGCCAGGGGCGCGCCACCTTCACCATGGAATTCGCGAAGTATCTCGAAGTGCCGCCGAATATCGCCGACGGCATCATCAAGAAGTAGTTTTTTCAAGGTAAGCAGCCATGTCCAAAGAGAAATTTGAGCGCAGCAAGCCGCATGTGAACGTTGGGACGATCGGGCACGTGGACCACGGGAAGACGACGCTGACGGCGGCGCTGACGAAGGTCATGGCCGAGACGAACGGCGG
>JAJZVF010000051.1 GCA_021845825.1 Pseudomonadota bacterium
CCCGGATTGAAGGCGACCGGTACTTTCGGTGCGATCACCGGCACCTGCGCGTCCTCGGGCTTGCGGCGCCAGATGCCGCCGATCACCGCGGCGTTGGCATCCCACTGGGACATCGGCGAGAGGTGCAGCACCGCCTCGATCGTGCGGATGATGTTCACCTGGGAATATCGGGTCGTCATGTCGATGTGCCGCACCCAGGGTCCCAACGCAACGGCGAACGTGCGGTGCGCATCGATGTGATCGGCACCGGACTGCGCGTCATCCTCGGTCACGAAGACCACCATGTGCCTCCACTGCGGCGTCGTGCTGAGGTAATGAATGACCTGAGCCGTCGCTTCGTCGTTGTTGGCGACGTAGTAATCCGGCGTGTAATAGCACGGCGTGCGCCCTGCCGTGTGATCGTCCGGCAGCCACATGTACATGAATCGCGGCAGATGGTCCGCATATTGGCGCATCCACTTCACCGCCACCTGCGCCCGGTGGGTATCGAGGATCATCCGATCCCAGCCGGGGAACTGCCGGGCAAGATGCGCACGCAGCGCCTTGGGGATGTCCCCGGCCTCGGTGCGCGAGACGAATTCCCCGAAGTCCTCGAAGCCGACGTGATGGGCCTGCAGGTCGTTGAAGAGATAGAGCCGCTCCGGATACGCGATCCAGGGATTGGACCACTTGCCGAGCACCGACAGGTCGATGTAGTCGGAGTAGGGATCCCGCACCGCCTTCGTGCCGGTGACCCCGCCGATTCCCGCCATGCCCGCCGACCCCGGCACGAGCGACTGGGTCCAGCCCGGATTGCTCACCAGGCCACGGTGCGAATAGTACTGCGGCCAGGTTCGCTGGACGAAATCCGAATCCGATGCGCCCGTGGTCCATTGATGACCCTGCGCGGTCACTTCGCCATCCGCGTAGAAATTGACGAACAGCGCAGCGTTCCGGGCCCAGGAGAACAGGTTCGGCAGCTCTCGCGGACCATAGAGCGCCAGATGCGGATCGGCCCAGTGACCGACCCCCTTGAGCTTGCCGAGCTCCTCGTCGAACGTCTTGTTCTCGCGCAGGATGAATACGACATAGCGGATGTGACGACGCAACATGCGCGTCAGCCGCGCATTGTGCCGGGCAAGCGCCTTGCGCGTTGCGGCCCCGAAACCGTTATCGGCCAGCGTAACCCGGGTGAGACGGGGCAGCTCGCGCCGCAGCTGCCCGTACGAGATCCGCTGCAGCAGCCCGTGCATCATGTCCCCGACCCACTCAAAGCGCGGGTTGGGGCCCGAGCCCATTCCCTTGGCGGCGACCACATACAGCGCGTGAGCGCCCGCGGTGATTCCCGTCGGATACCATCCGGTCGGAATCAGGCCGAGGCGCCTCCCGTTGCTCAAAGCGAAGACCGCGACATCGTCGTTGCCGGCGTTCGCCACGAACAGGCGTCCGCCGTGGAGGGCCACTCCGTCCGGATAGCTTCCGGGCGGCGCCCCCGGATACGGGGCATCATTGAAGACACGCACCACATGGAGCGTGCGCGCATCCACTTCCACGGCCTCATCCAGATTCGAGGCCGTAAAGACCACTTTGCTGCCGCCCGGCACGGCCACCAGGGCCGTGGGGTGGATGCCCGGATCAGCGTTGGTCGGGCCCGTCTTCGGCCCAATACAGATGCGGCCGATTCGCTTCAGCGTGCGGCTGTCGAGGACCGCCACCCCGCAGCCGCCCCAGTCCGTGACCACGAGCCGGCGCCCGTGGTCGGTCAGAACCGGCGCGAACGGATAAGGACCCACGTTCGCGTAGCGCACCGTGCCGCTGCGCAGGTTGACGCGCGCGACCGCGTTGCTGAGCAACCCGGTCACGTACGCGTGCCCGCCGCCATGGCCTATCGTCACGCCGTCCGGATAGAAATGCCGCGGCCCGCGGTGAAACCCTTGGTACCCGTACGGATACTGATCCTTCGGGAAGGGGTAGTACCGAAGCGGATAGCGCCTGACCAGGGCGAAACCCTTGCGCCCGGCGCGCACCGCAACCAATACATCGCTGCTGCCTCCAGCCGCATACAGCGTGCCGTGCGGACCCGCCGCCAATCCCTGGAAGAAGCTCTCATGCGGAATCTTCAGGACGCCCCGCGGAGCGGTCTTCTTGACCGCTCCGCGGAACCCCTCAACGCTTCCTTCTGCCGCAAGTGTCGCCGCCTCGTACCGCGCCACGGACTGCGTGTGCGTCGCGCCGTCCGCCAGAACATACGCGGCGCCGTCCCTCACCAGGACCGCGGACGGGAAGTTCGCGGTACCGGCCAGCCGCCCGATCGGGCTGATCCGCCGGCCGGTCGCGATCACATGCGTGACCGCGACCAGATCGCTCAAGCGTCCCCGCACCACCCCTGTGCTCGAGAGGACCGGCCTCGCCGCACTGCACCCACCGAGGGCGACCGCGGCCAGCGCCACGCCACCCAGCCTGCACGAAGCGCTCACGCTCCGCACGCAACCTCGAGTGCGCATCGCCGAATCAGTACAGCTTCGCGGTTACGCTCAGGCTCGCAAACAGCGGTGTGTTGTAGATCTCCCAAGTGAAGGGGGCGCCCGAGTTGCCTAGAGCCGGGTCGTGGGGCTCGAACCCCGGGGAGTAAAACGGCGCGTGCCGGTTGAGCGCATTATCGACATGCACCTCCAGCTTGAGCGACCTCAGCGCGTTGGTGTGCACATCGAACCTGTAGGAGCCCGTCAGGTTCAAGGTTCCATAGCCGCCCAATTGCTGGTTCGTCGTGACACCAAAGAAGTAATTGGAGAGGTATTCCGACCCGGTGTAATGCTCATCCACGCTGCCGTACCATGGACCACGGTCGTACACCAGCTCGAGGTTCCCGGTCTCGACCGGAATATTCGGCCGCCACATCCCGCTGGTGAAAAACCCTCCCTGCGACGGCTTCTGCGGATTGCAACTGATACTGCAAAAATTCTTCGTATACACAAAGTGCGTATAGCCCGCGTTCCCTTCCAGCTGGAAGTGATACGGCAGGTGCACCCCGCCGCCCAACGTGAAACCCCGGGAGGTCGCGGTGCCCGCATTCTCCGTCAGGGTCAGGCCGCTGATGCTGTTATACGTCGAGCTGAAGATATTGTTGAAGTTGCGGTTGAAGAATGCCACGTCCCAGAAGTAGGCCGAGCTCTTGAACCGGACACCGGCATCGATATTCTCGACCGTCTCGGGCTTCACGACCACCGGCAACGGCTGCGGGCCGCCGATCTGGCCGTACAACGCGCTGATGTTGGGCGGCTTGGTCGACTGACCCCAATTGACGTAGGCATTCAGTTCGTGTGTGAATGCGTAGTTCACTCCGACCGACTCTTCAAAGTAGTGGTAGATCTTCGTGATCGAGCCGGAGTTCTGATAAAAATACCCCTGGTCGTCGTTCGAGAACATGTCGAGCCGGGTGTACTTGACACCCGGATAAATGTGCAGCCTCCCGTTCAGCAGCCGGATGTTGTCCTGCAGATAGGCCTGCGTCCAGGTCTGCCCGTCGTGCTCCAGCCAGGCCGCATTGAAGCCCGTCCGGTTCGCCGGCACCGGCCACGAGCCGTACCAAGACTCGGTCGACAGCATCGGGGCCACGAAACCCGAGGCGCCCGCCTGCACCGTGTTGTCCGGCAGGAGGAAGGTCAGATGCCCCATCGCACCCATCTCGGCGTAATTCTGGATGTAGCGCTGGTAGGCCGTGGCGGCCGCGGGCGAGCCGAACTGACTGACTCCCGCCGCACAGTCGTAGGCCTCCGGATACGGCGGCGCACTTAGGAATGCATTGAGATCGCTGCAGCCCTTGAACGTCACGTTGAGGTCGCTGTATCCCTCATAACCGTTCGCATAGAGCGGGTTGGCCCACGCGGTCCGGTCGTTGTTCGTGCCGACATAGAAGGCCTTGATCTCGCCGATCATCCGGGGGTTCAGCAGCGACTTCGCCGACAACGATACGAAGGTGGATTGCGTTTCCTGGTTCTGGAAGGAAACGTTCATCGGGAAGTTATAGTCATAGCCGTACTTCGCGATGATCGGCGCCGCCACATAGCTCGGCGTAGCGCCGTTTGCGGCGTTCACCAGCGCGACCAGCTTGACCTCGCCCGTGGCAGTCGGTTGCACGGCCGCGAGATAGAACGAGTTCATGTGCTCATCGACGTTGGCCCAGGGCCCGTTGACACGCGTGCGCTCGTACTTGGCCACCACGCTCATGCCGTGCAGAGACTTGATGGCGCCCGAATTGACCGACACGTGATCGACCATCTCCGTGCCGCCGCCCTGATATACGCCGCCCGTCACACCCAGCCGCACGCCGAAGTGCCTCGCCGGCATGGCCGGCTCGAAAGCAACGGTGCCGCCGAGGTCATCGATCGAGGAGTCCGCCTGCGTGCTTGCGCCGCTGTAGACATGCGCGCCGCTCACGTCCATCGCAACCAGCGGCTGCCCGATCGGCTGGTCGCCGTTGCCGAAGAAGCCGCCGAGAAACGTATTGATGTCCGGCACACCATCGAAGGTCGTGCCGAGCTCCGAGCTCGGGAAGCCGTCCAGTGTGAACGCGGTGTCGCTGACCACGAAACCGCCCACACCCAGCGCGCGCGAGTTGAATCCGGGGACGTTGTTCAGGACCGCCACGACGCTCGCGCCCGGGCTGACGTGCTGGAATTTTCTGGCGTTGACCGTGGCCACCGCCTTTTCCGCCGCGACGATGAGCACTTGGTGCAACTGACTGGGGACGGGCGCCGTACCGGCGCCGTTTGCCGGGGGATCGGCGCTGCTCGCCGCGGCCGACGACTGACTGTGGGAGTTGCTGCGGGTCGCGTTCTGCGGTGCCGCAAATGCCGGCGCGGCCGCCATCAGCGCTACGCACGGGACGAAAGCCGCCATTGGAGCGATGATCTGTCGGACCACCTTACGGATCTCACTGGACATTAGAGGACTCTCCTACATCGGGTCACGATGCGGCCGTGCTAAGAAGACAAAAGGACGCGATCGGCAGGCCGCGCGGAGCCGACCGCTGGAATTCCTTGCCGAAGTTTGAAGGAGTAAGAATAGCCGCCGCGGATTGCGGAACTGTTACACGGCGAGCGCCATTTGGACCCCAAATGACGCCGTGTCGCAGCTCAGATCCGGCGCCGCGCGAGACGCGCGGCGAATTTGCGCTCTGCACTCGACTTCCCCCGTGCGCAACACTTTGCCTCTGGGACCGTCCGCGCCCGGAAGCAACGCGCTCACTTGCCAACTAAAACGTTTAACGCACTCGAGTTAAACGATATATGTGTCCGAATTCCGTGTCAACGGCCGCAGCGTTGTTTCAGGGCAAAAAATGTAAATGTGGCGTTTACACCACAGGCATACGAATGCATCGCACCCGCCGCGGAGCATCGTTGCCGCCGCCCGTCCGATGCGTCGAATCGCCCATTTTGGATCAATCGGTCAAATACCGCAGCGTCCCTCGAGTCCCCCGGGCCGCCGCAGTGATTCCGCCGCGTCGCGCACTAGTCCGTGCCTCAGGAAAAATCGCCGTAGGGCAGCCATATGTTCTTGATCTGAGTCGCCTGTCGCAGGAAGGTACGGCCTTCGCCGTGCCGCTCGGACATCCAGTCGCGCGAACGGCCTTGATTCACCCACGTTCGCTTGATCGTCGCCGCGGACCAGGCCTCCACCTGTGCACTGCCTGCGTTCGTTCCGAAGTACCAGACACAGTCGACCTGGTCGTGCTGTGCCAGCGTCTCGGTGAGCTCCTCACGGTCGCCCGTCACGACGTTCACGACGCCCGCGGGCACATCGGAAGTCTCCAGCACCTGACACACATCCATCGCCGGCAGGGGCATGCGCTCGGAGGGGACGATGACGCAGCGGTTGCCCATGGCAAGCACCGGTGCGAGCAGGGAGATGAAGCCGAGGAGCGGCGCCTCGTCGGGACAGACGACGCCGATGACACCGATCGGCTCGGGGACCGCGAGCGCGATGTTGCGCACCGGCGGGGTATGAATCAGGCCGTCGTATTTGTCGGCCCAACCGCCATAGGTGAACAGGCGCTCGATCGCCCTGTCCACCTCCGCACGGGCCTGCGCGGGCTTGCGGCCGGTCAGCCGCCGCAGCCGCGTGGCCAGCTCCTCGCGCCGCACCGCGAGGTTTTCCCCGATATAGAATAGAATCTGACTGCGCAGATGCGCGGTCGCCTCGCCCCACTTCTCGGCGCGGAACGCCGCCTCCACCGCATCGCGGATATCCTTGCGGTTGCCCCGCGCCACCCAGCCGACCAGATGCCCCCCCGCGTCGTTGACCGGGCTCGAGAGGCCCCCGTCGGGGCGGGTCTGCTTGCCGCCGATGAAATTCTTGAAGGTTCGGTCGATCCGGCCGTGCAGCGGCTCGGCCCCTGCATCGGCGAGCGGCCCATCCGCCGACAGCGAATCGGCCAGCCGCTTGCCGGCGCGCGCCAGAGGCGCCGCCGCCTGCGGCTGCTGCGATTCACTCGGCGTTGCATCCGCCGCAATGGGCGCGCCCCAGGCATCGCGCTCGTGCATGTAGTCCAGCATGCCTTCGAGCCCCCCCTCGCGCCCGAAGCCGCTCTCGCGGATGCCGCCGAATCCACAGGCCGCATCGAGCTGATTGGTGGTATTGATCCAGACCACGCCCGCCTTGAGCTTCACGGCCAGCTCAAGGGCCCGGTTGATGTTCTCGGTGTACAGCGTCGCCGCCAGTCCGTACCGCGTGTTGTTCGCCAGCTCCACCGCCTCCTGCAGGGTGCGAAAGCTGCTCGCCGCCAGTACCGGTCCGAAGATCTCCTCGCGCCAGACGATGTTCGCGGTGGACACATCCGTCAGCAGCGTCGGCGGATAAAACGTCCCGTGCGCAGGCAACGCGATCTCGGGCTGCCAGACGGTCGCGCCCTGAGCCTCGGCCTGCTCGACGAAGCCGTGCACACGGGCGCGGTGGGCCGGAGTGATGAGAGCGCCCATGTCGATGGCCTTGTCGAGCGGATCGCCGATGCGCAGGTGACTCAGGCGCGTTTTGATCTTGCGCACCAGCGCCCCCATCACGCTTTCCTCGACGATGAGCCGTGACCCGGCGCAGCACACCTCACCCTGATTGAACCAGATCGCATCCACCAGGCCTTCCACGGCGGCATCGAGGTCGGCATCCTCGAAGACGACGAACGGCGACTTGCCGCCGAGCTCGAGCGTCAGCGACTTGCCCGTGCCCGCCGTGCTCCTGCGGATGAGCCGGCCGACCTCCGTCGAGCCGGTGAAGGCGATCTTCGCGATCCGCGGGTGGGCGACGATCAGCTCGCCCACCCGTCCGTCTCCGGTCAGGATGTTCACGACCCCGGGCGGAATGCCCGCATCGGCGCACAGGCCGGCGAAGAACAGCGCCGTGAGGCTGGTGTCCTCGGCGGGCTTGAGCACCACGCAATTGCCGGCCGCCAATGCGGGGGCCACCTTCCAGGCGAGCATCAGCAGCGGAAAGTTCCACGGGATGATCTGCCCGACGACCCCGAGCGGCGCGTGCTCGGGAAGCTCACGCGCCACGAGCTTCGCCCACCCGGCGTGATAGGTGAAATGCCGGGCCGCGAGCGGGATGTCGAGATCGCGCGTCTCGCGGATCGGCTTGCCGTTGTCCATCGACTCGAGCACGGCGAAGAAACGGCTGTGCTTCTGAATGAGCCGCCCGAGCGCGTACAGGGCCCGCGCCCGCCGGTAGCCGGATTTCGACCACGACGGGAACGCCGCCCGGGCGCTGTCCACGGCGGCATCGAGGTCTTCGGCGCAGCTTTGCGTAATGCTCGAGAGCACCTCGCCGTTGGCCGGGTTCACGCAGGGGATGGGCGGCGCCTGGCGGTGCGACGGGCGCCACTGACCGCCGATGAACAGCTGGAATCCGCCGGTGTGCGCCGCCAACCAGGCGCGCACGGCGCCCGCATCCTCCGGCGCCGGACCGTAACTCAGCGTGTCAAAGATTTCCGGGACGCTGCGCATCGAGTCCGCGCTCCTGGTTCGATCGTTAGCTCAACGGATGGCGGTGGGCCGCCGAATAGCGGCCGGTAATCTGGTGCTCGAGCTGACGCTCGATGTCCCCGAGCAGCTTCGAGGCGCCGAACCGGAACCGCCCGGGCACCAACCATTGCTCACCCAGCTCCTCTTTCACCAGCATCAGATAGGTGAGCGCAGTCTTCGCGCTGGAGATACCGCCGGCCGGCTTGAACCCCGCTTGCTGACCGGTCCGCTCGGCGAATTCCCGGATCATGCGCAGCATGACCAGGCTCACCGGGAGCGTCGCGTTCACCGGCTCCATGCCGGTGGAGGTCTTGATGAAATCCGCGCCTGCCATCAGCGCCACGAGCGACGCCTTGGCGACTTTGCCGATCGAGCCGAGCTGTCCGGTGCCGAGGATGGTCTTCATGTGCACCGGGCCGCAGGCTGCGCGGAACGCGCGGACTTCGTCGTAGAGCGCCCGCCAGTCCGACAGCAACACGTGGCGGCGGCTGATGACCACGTCGATTTCGGTCGCGCCGGCCTCGACCGAGCGGCGAATCTCCTCGAGGCGCAACTCGAACGGCGACAGCCCCGCGGGAAACCCGGCCGAGACCGCGGCAATGCCGATCGACGTGCCCGCCAGGGCGGCGCGCGCAACCGGCACCATGTCGTGATAGACGCACACCGCCGCGGTGGCGAGCGGGCGCTCGCCCCAATTCAAAGCCTGGAGCAGCTCCGGGCGGATCGGCGCGCGGGCCTTGGCGCACAGGCGCCACACCCGCCCGGGAGTATCGTCCGCCGACAGCGTGGTCAGGTCCATGAGGCTCACCGCTTTGAGCAGCCAGGCGGCTTGCCATACTTTCTTGACCGTGCGACGGCTCGGGAGAGTCGCCACGCGCCGCTCCACCGCCGAAAGATTCACCCGCACGCGATCGACCCAACCGGCATCAAACTCGATGCCCCGACCGTCCGGCGCCGCCGCCGGCGCCTCGGGCTCGGCTTTGCTGCGCTCCGCGACCAGTCTCGGAAAGCCGATCTTCGGGTCAGGGCCGGCGGTCGAGTTCATGCGACACCCATTGCGGCTGACATTTGTCCGCGAAGCGAATGTGGACCACTTGGTCAAGTACGGTAGCGAAGCCCGGCGGCGAAGTCAACGGACCGGGCCGCGCCGGACGCATCCGGCACATCGCACAGGCACGCGGGCGAGGGGAGTGTGCCCCGCCGCGGGCGCATCGGCGCTTTGACTGATTGGTCAAGTCTATCTAGACTCGGCGCTCAAACCCGCGCCCGGGTCGCCGCGGGTCGGCCGACGCGGCCGGCGGGCCGATGGTGGGATTGCGCTGCCGCGCATGCGGGGCAGCGCCGAGCAGCTCGGGACCAAGTCATTGAAGAGCCCGGTCGATCCCCCGCGATCGACGGGCCTTACGGGGTGAGAGATGCCGCGAGCGATCGTCGTCGTTCTGGATTCCATGGGTGTCGGAGCAGCCGCGGATGCGGCGGCCTACGGTAATCTCGGTGCGGATACCTTCGGACACATCGCGCAGGCCTGTGCCGCCGGCCGCGCCGATAGTGACCGGCGCCGTGGGCCGCTCAGACTGCCCAACCTTGCGGCCCTGGGCTTGGTCGATGCCGCGGAGGCGGCGCGCAATGCGGCCTTACCCATAGAGCGGCCTGCGCATCCGACCGGGCGATTCGGCTACGCCGCCGAGCGCAGCCGCGGGAAAGACACCCCGAGCGGACATTGGGAGATGATGGGCCTGCCGGTCGAATACGACTGGGGTTATTTTCCGGATACTCAGCCCTGCTTTCCCGGGGAATTGACCGATGCCCTGATCGAGCGCGGCGGAATCAGCGGCATTCTAGGCAACCGCCACGCCTCCGGGACGCAGATCATCGCGGAGCTCGGCGAGGAGCATCTGCGCACCCTGCGCCCGATCGTGTACACATCCGCGGATTCGGTGCTGCAGATAGCCGCTCACGAGGAGCGATTCGGCCTCGAGAGACTCTACGGGCTGTGCGCCGTCGCACGCGAGCTGGTCGATGCGTACCGGATCGGGCGAGTCATCGCCCGCCCCTTCGTCGGCGAATCCCGCGCGACGTTCCGCCGCACCGGCAATCGCCGGGATCTCGCGACGCCCCCGCATGGACCAACGCTGCTCGACGTTCTGCAGGCAGCGGGCAGGGAGGTCATCTGCGTGGGCAAAGTGGCTGACATCTTCGCCCATCGGGGCGTCACGCGCACGATCAAGGCCCACGGCAATCAAGCCGTGATGGACAGCCTCCTCGAGGCGAGCCGCCAGGCGCCGGACGGCAGTCTGTTGTTCGCAAACTGCGTGGACTTCGATACGAATTTCGGGCATCGTCGCGATGTCAGCGGATATGCCCGCGCGCTCGAGGAATTCGACCGGTACGTACCGCTCCTGTGGGCAGCAATGCGCGCGGACGACATCACGGTCATGACTGCCGATCACGGTTGCGATCCCACTTTCCGGGGCAGCGATCACACGCGCGAATACGTTCCGGTGCTGGCCTTCGGCCGCACGGTGAGCCCGGGCTCGATCGGCCGGCGGACCAGCTTTGCGGATATCGGCCAAAGTCTGGCTGCTCGCCTCCGCGTACCGCCGCTTGCCTACGGCGAATCATTCCTATAACGAGCATTCCTGCCTGACGCCCTTCTGCAATGCAGCGTGCACCTCGGCCGTTTCACACTAGTTAAGACGCGCCGGATCCGGGCATGGCGCCCGGCCCGGCCGGACGGAAAACCAGCAAGCGGCGCGGGGTGATGGCCGCCCGCCCGCAGTTGCGAATCCGTCGATAACGCGCGACCCTCCGGAGTGACTCATGAATGAGCAGGTAGAGCTGGAAACGCACCATTTCGAGACACTGGGCATTGCGCCGGTGCCCGCCGCCGCGCGCACCATGCGTCCGGGCTCGCTGTTTGTGATCTGGGCCCTCGCATCGGCCTCGGCGACCACGCCGGTGATCGGCCTGGTGCTGCACGGCATCGGCGTGTGGAATTTCGTCTGGGTCAATCTGCTCTCCCTGCTCATCGGCCTGCTGCCCGCCATGCTCTTTGCGCACATGGGCCGCCAGGTACCGATCATCTCGATGGTGATGGCGCGGCGCACCTACGGCATCGCCGGGGCGACGCTCCTCGCGGTGCTCTACACCGTGGTCGGCGCCGGCTGGTTCGGCCTGAACACCGATGTCGGCGGACAGATCCTGGGAACGCTCTTCCCCGGTTACGGCATGCTGTGGTACGCGATCCTCGGAGTGATCCAGATCGCGCTGGTGTTCTTCGGCATGGAAGTCCTGGAGAAATTCTACAAGTACACCGCGCTGGTGTTTCTGCTGTGTTATGCCGTCCTCTCGTATTATCTGTTTACCCGCTATCCGTTTGTCATGCCGGTAGCGAAGGGCCCGGTAGCCTGGGGCAGGGATATCGATCTCATCCTGAGCTTCAGCCTCCTCGCGTGGGCCTATATTTTTCCGACGGTCACCCGCTTCTGTCCGCCGCTCTCCCGCGAGGACAAGGCCGCTGAACGGGCTTGGTACGCGCTCGCACCGACAGTCGGGGTCATGTCCGCCGTGCTGCTGATGGGGATCCTCGGCCTGGTCACGCTCAAAATGACGGGCGACTGGAACGTCGCCATGCTCGGCAGGAGCCTGCCCGTCTGGGGAGAGATATCCGCGATCGGCGTCATCCTGGCGATTGCGCATACCAACGCAATGAATCTCTATCCCGCCGTTACCACCTTCCTCGCCGTCGTCAATGTCTCCGAGAAGAAGGCGCACCGGATGCTGCAGCCCGCGACGGTGATCGTCCTCGGGGTGTTTTCCACCGTCCTCGCGCTCCTCGGGATCCTCGGGTTCATCAAGGGCTTCCTCACGCTGCTCGGCTCGCTCCTGTTCCCCTTTACCTTCATCATGGTGATCGACTGGTTTTACGGCCGCTACTACGAGGACGCCATATCGACGTTTTACCGGCGCGCGGCGCGTCTTTCCGAGCTGCTCCTGTGGCCGGCGCCCTGGGCCATTGCCATGCTGATCGCCGGGGTTGTCCTCGGCCAATCGCCGCACATGCTGCCGGGCCTGCTCGGCCGACTCATACCCTGGCAGGTCTGCTCCGCTTTGCTCGTCGCGGTCGTCTATTATCTGGGTCTTCGCGTTGCCGCGCAGATCATGCGGGAGCGCACAAAGGCGCCGCGAAGCCGCGCCGCGCCATGAGCGGCAGCGGCAGACACGCGCTGAGCGGACGTCCGACCCGCATGTGCGCCAAACCCGGCCGATGTCGACGTCGGCTCGACGTCAGCCGATCTTCCGGCCGGCGCACGCGCCTCGCATTGCCTGCCGCGGCTTGCTCCGCCCGGACGCAGACCTACGCGCCCGAACGCCGAATCGCCCTAGCGTGCTCTCATGCCGGGCGGCCGCGCACGCGACTACCCGCCCGGCGGCACTCGTGCCGAGACGGGATCCAGGCGTGGCGCGCGCGGCGGAGCCGGTCGAGTTAAACGTTTTTCTTGGTCTTGCCGAGCGAGTATACTCCCGCGCGACCCAATGCAAAAGGGGACGGCTGTAAGCCGAGTGCGGGCGCCGGATGGCAACCATAAAAGACGTTGCAGCGAAAGTTGGCGTGTCGGTTGCCACCGTGTCCAACGCCTTGAACGGGAAACCGAACGTCGGCACCGCTGTGCGCCGCAAGGTCCTGCGCGCAGCCAAAGCGCTCGGCTACCGCCCGCATCGCGCCGCCCAGGCGATGCGCACAGGCCGCACGCGGGCAATCGGCCTGGTACTGCCCGACCTGACCAACCCTTTCTTTCCGCAACTCGCGCAGACGGTCGAGAACAAGGCCCGCAAGCTCGGACTGCTGGTCTGTCTCATCGATAGCCAGGACAGTGCGGCAGGAGAGGCAGACGGCTTGACCCTGCTGGCCCAACACGGCGTCGACGGCATCATCTGGTGTCCGGTCGGACCTCGGATCCCGCGGCCGATACACACGCTCGGCCGGCCGGTCGTGCTCATCGACCGCCCGCGGCCCGGATTTGCGGTCGTTCACTCGAACAATCTCATGGGCGGGCAACTGCTCGCCCGATATGCATTGCGGCAAGGCCACAGGCGGGTGGGCCTGCTATCGGGGCCGCGCAGCGTGGAAAGCGCCCAGCAGCGGCGCAACGGATTCGTGTCCGCTCATCCGGAGCGGATCGAGATCGCCTGGGAAGTCCGGATGGGGTTCGACGGCATCCTGCCGCCCGAGGCGTGCGCCGCCCTGCTGGACCGCCGCGGCGCGACACTCCTCGTCGCAGGCAACGACCTCATCGCGATCAACGCTCTGCGTTTCCTCACCCAGCACGACGTTCAGGTTCCCGACGATGTCTCGATCGTCGGATTCGACGACATCAGTTGGGCGCGGATCGTGAGTCCGCGCCTGACGACCATCGCGCAACCGCTGGTTGCGATCGGCACTCGGGCGGTGGAGCTGCTCGAGGAGCGCCTGTCCGGTGCGGCCATTGCCAGCCGCGCGACGGTGTTTGACGTCACGCTGGTGGAGCGTGAGTCGGTAAAGAGCATCTGAACGTCGATTATCCGCCTGAAGGAGGCTATGGAGTGAGCAAGACACCTCGCATCGTCGTGGTCGGCAGCGCGAACACCGATCTGCAATTCATGAGCGATACCCTGCCGCGCGGCGGGGAGACGATTTTCGGTACGGGATTCGACATGGGCTTTGGCGGCAAGGGCGCCAACCAGGCGGTGGCCGCGAGCCTGTGCGGAGCGCATGTCGGGATGGTCGCGGCGGTGGGCGGGGACCTGCTCGGCACCGAGACGATCCGCAACTTCAAGTCCCTGGGCGTGGACACCTCCGGGGTGCGCGTGATCGACGAGGCGGCCACGGGCGCGGCGCTGATCCTGGTCGAGCCGGACGGGGAGAACCGCATCATCGTGGTCAAGGGCGCCAACGACCTGCTCAGGCCGGCGGACGTGGACGCCGCGGCGAGCCAGCTGGCCGCCGCGGACCTGATCCTGCTGCAGTTTGAGATTCCCCTCGCGACGGTCTATCACACGATCCGCTTCGCCAAGGCGCACAACGTGCGCTGCATGGTCAACCCGGCGCCGGCGCTGCCGGCGAATCTCGCCGAACTCGGTGCGGCGGACTATCTGATCTTGAACGAGACGGAAGCGCAGGTGATGACCGGCCGCACGTCCGCCTCGCAATCGCAGCTCGACGGCTGCGTGGAACAGCTGCTCGGCAGCGGCTTTCGCCGTGTGGTGCTGACGCTGGGAGCCAAGGGCGCGCTGTTAGCCTCCGCGAGCGAGCGGGTGCACCTGCCGCCCTTCCCGGTGCACGCCGTCGATACCACCGGCGCGGGCGATGCATTCATCGGCAGCCTGGCGACGTTCCTCGGCGAGGGGCTCGCGGAGCAGGAAGCGGTCACGCGGGCCAATCTGTATGCGGCGCTCTCGGCGACCCGCGTCGGCACCCAAAAATCCTTCGCGCGGCGCGATGAGTTCGAGGCCGAGCTCGCCCGCCGGCGCACGCCGTGAGGGGCGTGCCCACGCCAATAATTTCCCTTACATAGATCGGGGGGCTGACCGCGATGTTCATCGTACAGAATTACTCTCTTGCCGTCGTGTTCTGCGTGCTCACGATGCTCTGCTGGGGGTCTTGGGCGAACGCGCGCAAGCTCGCCCCCACTGAGTGGCGCTTCGAGCTGTTCTACTGGGACTACGCCCTCGGGGTACTGCTGATCGCCTTCCTCTTCGGCATCACCCTCGGCAACACCGGCGACGTCGGCCGGCCGTTCTTCGCCGATCTGCACCAGGCGAGTGCGGCAAGTCTCGGGCACGCGCTCTTTGGCGGAGCGGTCTTCAACCTCGCCAACATCCTGCTGGTCGCGGCGATCGAAGTCGCCGGCATGGCGGTCGCCTTCCCCATCGGGATCGGCCTCGCGCTGGTGCTCGGGGTCATCCTCAACTACATCGCCGTCCCGGTCGGCAACCCGGCGCTGCTCGCCGTGGGGGTCGCGCTGGTGATGCTGGCCATCGTGCTCGATGCAATCGCTTACCGCCGCCAGGCCAAGAGCGCCGTGCGCATGAGCATCAAGGGCCTGCTGCTCTCGCTGGCCTGCGGGATCTTCATGGGCGTCTTCTACCGCTTCGTCGCCGCATCCATGTACCCCAACCCCGCCCATCCGGTGCCCGGCCTGATGGGCAGCTACGCCGCCGTGTTCGTCTTCGCCGTTGGCGTCTTCCTCAGCAACTTCCTGTGGAACACCATCGCCATGCGCTGGCCGGTCATGGGCGATCCCCTGCCGTTCTCGCACTACTGGCGCGGCCGCTTCAATACTCACCTCGCCGGGCTCCTCGGCGGGGTGATCTGGGGCATCGGCATGTCGCTGAACATCATCGCCTCCGGCCGCGCCGGCTTCGCCATCTCCTACGGCCTCGGCCAGGGCGCCACCCTGATCGCCGCCCTCTGGGGCGTGTTCGTCTGGCGCGAGTTCAAGAGCCCCGCTCGCGGCGTCACCGCTCTGCTCACCCTCATGTTCATCTGCTTCATCTCGGGCCTGGTCGTGATCGTGTTGTCCAGAACCATCGGCTAGCCGAAGATGGTGCGTGGATCTGCGCCGCCAACGCTCATCGGAGCCGGCACGCGCGCCGGCGCGCACCCCCCTCTTGACGCGGCAGTTTCCGGAGTGCACCCCATGAAGATGCGATTCTCGTCCATGCTGCGCACCGTCGCCCTGTCGGCCGTGCTCCTCGGCGCGCAAGTGACCGGCTGCGCCTTCGCCGCCGCCCATGCCGGCACCCGCCCGAAGGTGATCTTCGATGAGGACGAGATGGGCCCCGGCGGCACGAACATTCAGGCCACCCTGATGCTCGCCGAGGATAGGAGCATCGATCTGCTCGGCATCACCGTTCCGACCGGCGACGGCTGGCGCAACGAGGAGGTCGCGCACGTCCTGCGGGCGCTGCAGATCGCCCACCGTGCCGCCATCCCGGTATACCCGGGCGCGGAATTCCCGCTGCTGAACAGTGTGCAGCGGACCCGGGCGTGGGAAAAGATGTACGGCAAGCTGTTCTACGACGGAGCGTTCATGAGTCACTGGCCTGCGGAAGGCACCCGGGACTGGACGCCGCTGCATCCCGACCGACCAGGTTGGGTGCCGCCCCTGCCGGAAGGCGAGCCCACCATCCACGCCCGCAAGGAGAGCGCCGCGTTGTTCATGATTCGCATGGTGCACAAATACCCGCACCAGGTCACGATCCTCGCCGCAGGACCGCTGACCGACATCGCTCTGGCGGCGAGCCTCGACCCGCGGTTTGCCTCGCTCGTCAAACAGCTGGTGTTCATGGGCGGCAGCTTCAATCCCCAGACGACCGACATGCCGTTCGCGCATCTCAGCGACTACGTCGATGCGCCGCGGCTGGAGTTCAACGTCGGTTTCGATCCTGAGGCCGCCGCGATCGTGCTGCAGCAGCACTGGCACAAGATCACCGAGGTCCCGGTCGATGCCACCCAGAGCACCACGCTGATGTCGCGCAAGATGCTGCGCGAGGTGGCGCACGGCCAGGCCCCCTTCGATCATTACCTCGGGCGCTTCGGCCAGGTGTATCCGCTCTGGGATGAGACCACGGTGGCCCTGTGGCTCGATCCGGCCCTGATCACCCGCGAGAAAACCCTGCGGGTCACCGTCGATACGAACTTCACCGCCAACTACGGCACGATTGAGAGCTGGCC
>JAJZVF010000052.1 GCA_021845825.1 Pseudomonadota bacterium
TCCTGGGACTCGCCCCGCTGGGGCCGGTGCTGCGCACCGTCCAAAATCGCTCCCGGCGATTTTGTCATGCTGCCCTCCTCGCGAGCGCAAGACAGGCGCTCGCGAGACGCTCGGTGGCATCGGGCCTGGCGAGGGCGCGAGCGCGCTCCGCCATGCTGAGGAGGGTCGCCCGGTCGGCGCACAGCCGCTCGAGCTCCCCGGCGAGCCGCTCGGCGCTGAGCTCCCGGTCCGCGATCAGCACGGCCGCGCCGGCGTGCACCAGCTGGCGCGCGTTGTAGGTCTGATGATCGTCCACCGCGGCAGGGAACGGCACGAGCACGGCGCCGAGCCCGGCCGCGGCCAGCTCCGAGACCGTAAGCGCGCCCGCGCGGCAGATCGCCAGGTCCGCCCAGGCGTATGCCTCGGCCATGTCATCGATAAATGCGCTGACGTCCGCCGCCACGCCCGCGCCGGCATAGCTTTCGCGGCAGGCCTGCGTCCAACGCTCTCCGGCCTGATGGCGCACCTCGAATCGTATGCCGGCAGCGCGCGCGAGAGCGCTAGGCACCACGGTGTTCAGCCGCACGGCGCCCTGGCTGCCGCCGATGATGAGCAGACGCACCGCCCCGGCCCGCCCCCCGAGGCGCTCGGCCGGCCCGGGCAGGGCGGCAATCTCGCGCCGCACGGGGTTGCCGATGGTCACCGTCCTGACAGCGGCCCTGAAGCTGCCGGGGAAGGCCTCGAGCACCTCGCGCGCCAGGTGAGCCAGGCAGCGGTTCGTGAAGCCGGCGATGGCGTTCTGCTCGTGGATCACGAGCGGGCGGCGGGTGAGCCAGGCGGCCACCCCGCCCGGGCCGGTGACGAAACCGCCCAGCCCGACGACCACCGCCGGACGGCGCCGCCGCATGACGCGCAGCGCCTGCCACAGTGCGATGGTGAGCCGCCCCGGCGCGGCGAGCCGCGTCGAGAGCGCCTTGCCCCTCAGCCCGCCCACCGACAGCCATTCGATGGGAATGCCCTCGGCCGGAACGAGGCGCGCCTCGATGCCGCGGCGCGTGCCGAGCCAGACCACTTCCGCCGACTGCTCGCGCAGGCGCCGGGCAAGGGCGAGCGCCGGGAACACGTGCCCGCCGGTGCCTCCGGCCATGATCAGTACGGTGGGCATCCTCACCCTCCCCCGCCTCGCGCAACAGCCGCGCCGCGGGTCTCGATCGTGACCTCGTGATAGACCCTGAGCACCAGCCCCACCCACACCAGCGTCATGATCAGGCTCGAGCGGCCGTAGCTCATGAGCGGCAGCGGCAGACCCTTGGTCGGCAGCACCCCCATGTTGACCCCGATGTTGATGAACGCCTGCATCCCGACGTACAGCCCGAAACCGGCGGCCATCAGCTGGTGGAACATCAGCCCCGCCCGGTTGGCGAGCCGCGAGATGTAAAAGACGCGCCAGATGAGCGCCACGAACAGGCCGATGGTGGCGAGCACGCCGGCGAGCCCCAGCTCCTCGGCGAGCACTGCGAACAGGAAGTCGGTGTAGGCCTCGGGCAGATAGAAAAGCTTCTGTACGCTGTTGCCGAACCCTACTCCGAACCAGCTGCCGCGGCCGATCGCGATCAGCGACTGGGTAAGCTGGAAGCCGCTCCCATAGGGCGTGGCCCACGGATTGACGAAGCTGGTGATCCGTCTCATCCGGTAGGCGGAGGTGACCGCGAGCAGAGTGAACGCTCCGGCCGCCAGCACCGTCAGACCCAGCACGTAGCGCAACCGCGCCCCGGCAAGGAACAGCATGCCGAAGCCGACGGCGAACAGCACCGCGGCGGCGCCGAAGTTCGGCTCGGCGAGCATCAGCGCCGCGAGCAGCCCCAGCACCGCGAGCGGCTTGAGCAGTGCCGTCAGGCTGTGGCGCAGCTCATCGCGGCGGCGCGCGGCATAGGCGGCGATGTAGATGAGCGCGAGCACATGCGCGAGCTCCGAGACCTGGAAGCTCAAACCGGCCAGGTGCAGCCAGCGTCTGCCGCCGTTCACCCGCTCCCCGAGCCCGGGCACCAGCACCACCAGCAGCATGCCGGCAGCGGCGAGCAGCAGCCACGGCGCTGCGCGCTGCAGCCGCTCGCAGGGCACGAAGAACACCAGCACGGCGCCTGCCCCGCCGAGCACGACCGCGATCAGCTGGTGCTCGAGGAAATAGAAGGGATTGCCGGTATCGCGCCCGGCGATCGCGGCCGATGCCGAGGTCATCGTCACCAGGCCGAACAGCAGGATCGCCAGCGTGAGGGCCAGGATCACCGGGTCGATGTGGTTGGCGCGCGTGCGCACGCTCGAGCGTGCGAAGGACATCGGGGTGCGCAGGCTTTCGCTCACGGGCGCAGCTCCCTCACCGCCCGCGCGAACTCCTCGCCCCGGTGCGCATAGTCGCGGAACATGTCGAGGCTCGCGCACGCCGGGGAGAGCAGCACGGTATCGCCCGGGCGCGCCGCCCGCGCCGCCGCCCGCACCGCCTCCTCCATCGTGCCGCTTTGCTCGATGGAGCAGGCCCCGCGCAGCGCCGCGGCAAGAGGCGCGGCATCGCGCCCGATCAGCACCGCATGGCGCACCTTGCCGCGCAAGGCCTGTGCGAGGGGCGCAAAGTCCTGATTCTTGCCCTCGCCGCCGGCAATGAGCACCAGCGGCCCGGCCAGGCCGCTCACCGCCGCCAGCGTCGCCCCGACATTGGTGCCCTTGGAGTCATCGACATAGCGGACGCCCCCCGCCTCGCCGACCCACTGGGTGCGGTGCGCAAGTCCCGGGAACTCCATGAGCTCCGCCAGCATCGCCGGCAGCGGCACCTCGAGGGCCTCGCCGAGGGCGAGGGATGCCAGAGCGTTGGCCGCGTTGTGCAGCCCCTGGACCTTGAGCGCCGAAATCGGCAGCACCGGCTGCGCGCGGCGCGCGAGCCACAGTCCGCCGCGATCCTGCAGGGTGTACTCGGCGCCGGGCAGATCCCGGAGCGAGAAGCCGAGCACACGCTGTCCGGCGCGCGGCATGCGGGCGACGAGCGGGTCGTCGAGATTCACCACGGCGGTGTCGCAGCGCTCGAAGATGCGCGCTTTGGCGAGCGCATAAGCCTCGAGGGAGGCGTACCGGTCGAGATGGTCCGGACTCACGTTGAGCACGGCGGCCGCCTTCAGCTCGAGCGACCGGGTGGTCTCGAGCTGGAAGCTGGAGAGTTCCAGCACGTACAGCCCGGGCGGCTTCGCGGCCTGCTCCGCGGACGCAAGCAGATCGAGTGCGGGCTCGCCCAGGTTGCCGCCGACGCGCACGTCGATTCCCGCGCGCGCTGCCATGCGTCCCAGGAGGGTGGTAACCGTGCTCTTGCCGTTGGTGCCGGTGATGCCCGCCACGGGCGCATCGGCCGCGCGCGCGAACAGCTCCACATCGCCCAACACCTCGATGCCCCGGCGGCGAGCCTCCGCGAAGAACGGCTGATCGAGGGCGAGCCCGGGCGAGGCGACCACGCACACCGCCCCATCGAGCAGAGCCGGATCGAGCCGGCCGGTGTGCACCGGGATCTCGGGGTCGAGTTCGCGCAGCTGCGCGAGCTGCGGCGGCTCGGCGCGCGTGTCGGTGACGCTGAGCCGCCAGCCCCGCTTGCGCAGATAGCGTACGCACGAGAATCCCGTACGGCCGAGACCGGCGATCACACAGGCGCAAGGATTACCGGCACGCGTGTTCATCGCAGCTTCAGCGTCGCCAGTCCCGCCAGCACCAGAATGAGCGAGATGATCCAGAAGCGCACGATCACCTTCGGCTCCGCCCAGCCCTTGAGCTCGAAATGATGATGGATCGGAGCCATGCGGAAGATGCGCCGGCCGGTGAGCTTGAAGGAGGCCACCTGCAGAATGACCGAGGCGGTCTCGAGCACGAACACCCCGCCCATGAGCAGCGCCACCAGCTCCTGGCGCACCATGACGGCGACGGCCCCGAGCGCAGCGCCGATCGCGAGCGCCCCCACATCCCCCATGAACACCTGGGCCGGATAGGTGTTGAACCACAGGAATCCGAGCCCCGCTCCGCTCAGTGCGGAGCAGAAGATGAGCAGCTCCCCCGCCCCCGGGAGCCACGGGATCTCGAGATAGCGGGCGAACACGGCGTTGCCGCTCGCATAGGCGAAGATCCCGAGCGCGGCCGACACCAGCGCCACCGGCATGATGGCGAGGCCGTCGAGGCCGTCGGTGAGATTCACGGCATTGCTCATGCCGACGATCATGAGATAGGCGATCGCAATGAACACCGCCGCCGGCAGCGGCTGCGCGAACTTCTTGAAGAACGGCAGGTACAGCGTCGTTTCCGCGGGCACGACCGCCGTGTAGAAGAGCACCGCGGCAATCGCGAGCCCCGCGACCGACTGGCACAGATACTTCCAGCGCGGTGCGAGCCCGCGGGGGTTGCGCACCACGAGCTTCAGGTAATCGTCGAGAAAGCCGATCACGCCGAAGGCGAAGGTGACCGCGAGCACCAGCCACACCCGGCGGTTGGTCAGATGCGCCCAGAGCAGGGTGCTCACAATCGTGGTCACCAGAATCAGCGTGCCGCCCATGGTGGGGGTACCGGCCTTGGGCAGGTGGGTCTGCGGGCCATCCGAGCGCACCACCTGGCCGATCTGGTAGCGCGAGAGGCGCGCGATCATGGGAGGACCGACCAGCAGGGAGACGACGAGCGAGGAGCCCATGGCGAGAATCGCCCTGAACGTCAGGTATGAGAACACGTGGAAGCCGGACTGCCAGGCGCTCAGGCGTAGGGCGAGCCAGTAGAGCATTCAGTGCGCCTCCGGATGAGGCACGGGAGCGGCCGTCAGCGCCCCCACCACCCGCTCCAGCCGGTTGATGCGCGAGCCTTTGACGAGCACCAGCACGCCCGCCGCGTCGGTCGCGAGGTCTGCGAGCAGCGCTTCCGACAGCGCGTTGGTATCCGCAAACCATTGTGCGCCCGCCCCGAAGCGCTCGGCCGCGAGCGCCGCCTGAGGCCCGACCGCATACAGCCGCTGCAGGCCGTGCTCGCGCGCCAACGTGCCGATCTCGGCATGCGCCTCGGGCCCGAACTCACCGAGCTCGGCCATGTCGCCGAGCACCAGCCACCGCCGGCCCGGCAGCGAGCCGAGCACCTCGAGCCCGGCGCGCACCGAGCTCGGGTTGGCGTTGTACGAGTCATCGAGGATCCATGCCCCGCAGGCGGCCTGCTTCAGCTGCAGCCGGCCTGCGACCGGCCGGACCGAGCCGAGACCGGCGGCGATGTGCCCGAGGCTCGCTCCGGCGGCGGCGGCGGCGGCCGCCGCCGCGAGCGCATTGCCGACGTTGTGCCGGCCGCCGATGTGCAGTTCGATGGCGGCGCAGCCCTGCGGGCAGGCGAGCCGGAAGCGAGTGAGAAAGCCCTGCGGGGTGAGGCTCGATTCGATGTCCGTGGCACGGAAGTGCGCGCTCGCGGCGAGGCCGAAGGTCACTATGCGTGCGGGCGTCATGCCGCGCCAGAGCTCGAAGAACGCGTCGTCCGCGTTCAACACCGCGGTGGCCTGCGGCGCCAGCCCCTCGACCATCTCGCCTTCGGCGCGGGCCACGCCCGTGAGGCTGCCGAAACCCTGCAGGTGCTCGGCGCCGGCGTTGGTGATCACTCCCACCGTCGGGCGGGCGATCTTCAGCAGTCCGGCGACCTCGCCGGCGCGGTTCGCGCCCATCTCGATCACGGCGAAGCGGTGCTCGGCCTTGAGGCGCAACAGCGTGAGCGGCACGCCGATGTGGTTGTTGAGATTGCCGCGGGTGGCGAGGCAGCTGCCGGCGAGGCTCAGGATCGCCGCAATCATCTCCTTCGTCGTCGTCTTGCCGTTGCTGCCGGCGACCCCCACCACCGGTATGCGCACTGCCTCACGCCAGGCATGCGCCGCGCGCTGCAGCGCCGCCAGCGTGTCGGGCACCACGATCTGCGGCAGCGCGAGCGGCTGCTCCCGGGAGAGCACAGCGCCGGCGGCGCCGGCGGCAAGTGCGGCGCGTATGAATTCGTTGCCGTCGAAGCGCTCCCCGCGCAAGGCGACGAACAGCTCGCCGGCGGCGAGCGTGCGCGTATCGCTCGACACGCCGCTGAAGGGGCGGTCGCCGCCCACGAGGCGCCCGCCGCAGGCTTCGGCGAAGGCCGCGAGTGTCCGCAGCATCGGCTGCTCGCTCATGAGCGAGCCTCCTGCAGCCGAAGCGCCTCGCACACCACGGCCTGATCGCGGAAGGGCCGGCGCTCGCGGCCGTAAATCTGATAGGCCTCGTGTCCCTTGCCGGCCACCAACACCACGTCCCCGGGAGCGCAGTGCGCGAGCGCCAGACGGATCGCCGCGCGCCGGTCATGCTCGATCCGGATCCGCGCAGACGGCTCGATGCCGCTCAGGATATCCGCGGTGATGCGCCCGGGCGGCTCGGTGCGCGGGTTGTCGTCGGTCACGATGACCTCATCGGCGAGCTCGGCGGCGATGCGTCCCATCATCGGCCGCTTGCCGGCGTCCCGGTCGCCGCCGCAGCCAAAGACCACGCGCAGCCTGCCGCTGCAATGCAGGCGCGCATTGCGCAGCGCCTTCTCGAGCGCATCCGGGGTGTGCGCGTAGTCGACTATCGCCAGCGGCCGCCCGCCTTCGCCGCCGAACGCCTCCATGCGTCCGGGTGCGCCCTGGCAGCCGCTCAGGGCGGCAAGCGCCGCCGCGAGCGGCACTTGCGCGCCGAGCAGGATCGCGAGCACCGTGAGCGCATTGTCGGCGTTGAATTCGCCGATCAGCGGCACGGCGAGCTCGCCCTCGCCCCAGCTCGACTCGATCCGCATGCGCAGCCCGGGGCTCGCGGGCCGCACATGGCAGGCGCGCACCAGGCGCGCGCCCGGCGGCGGGGACGGGCCTGCACCGGAGCGCGTCGTCACGATCAGAGTTTGCGCCGGGGCACGAGCGGCGAGCTGTGCGCCGAAGGCGTCGTCGATGTTGATGACCCGGCTCGCGAGCTCGAGCTCGAACAGCCGCGCCTTGGCTCGGCCGTAGGCGCTCATCGTGCCGTGATAATCGAGGTGATCGCGGCTGAGGTTGGTAAAGGCCGCAGTGTGGAAGCGAACGCCGGCGATGCGGTCCTGATCGAGCGCGTGCGAGGAGACCTCCATGCCCACCCAGCGGGCCCCGAGGCCTCTGAGCCGGGCGAGCTGCCGATGCAGGCTGACGGCATCGGCGGTCGTATGCTGCGTGTCCTCGAGCGCACCGGGAAGACCGAAGCCGAGCGTGCCCATGTAGGCGGCCGGCCGGCCGCAGCGGGTGAGCGCCTGGGCGAGCAGCCACGCGCAGGTGGTCTTGCCGTTGGTGCCGGTGATCCCGACGACGGCGAGCGAGTGCGAAGGGTGCTCGAAGAAGCGGGCCGCAATCACCCCCGCCTGGCGGGCGAGCTGCGGCACGGCGGCGACGAACACCGCCTCGCCGAAGTGAGGAGCCGGGCTCGGGTCGTCCCCGATCGGCTCGAAGAGCACCACGCGGGCGCCGCGCGCGACGGCCTCGCCGGCGAACTCCAAGCCATGGCGGGTACGGCCGCGGCAGGCGAGGAACAGCGTCCCCGGGGCGGCCTCGCGGCTGTCGAGCGTGACCTCGCTCACCGCAATGTCGGGCGGCGCCTCAAGCAGCCCGCGCACGAGCTCGGCGAGTGGCCGTGTTGCCGGAATTGGCGCGGCGTCCGTCATTGCAAAGACGCCATCTGCAGGGTCCCGGAGGAGCCGACCGGCTCATCCGGCGCCACGCCGAGCAGCCGCAGCGCCCGGCCGATCACCTCGGAGAACACCGGGGCCGAGATCAGGCCGCCGTAGTACAGGCGGCCGTGCGGATCTCTGATGACCACCACGGCAGCCAGTCGCGGCGCGCTGACCGGCGCCACGCCGGCGAATACCGCGTTATAGGCGCGCCTGTCATAGGTGCCGTTGCGCAGCTCCCAGGAGGTGCCGGTCTTGCCGGCCACGCTGTAGCCGGGAATCGCCGCCGACGGCGCGGTGCCCTCGGGCGAGATCACCGCACGCATCATCTGCAGCAGCTCGCGGCACAGGGCCGCCGGCATGATGCGCCGGCCCGGCGGCGGGCTGGTCACACGCAGAAAGGAGATCGGACGCTCGACGCCGAACCCGCCGAGCGTGGCGTACGCATGCGCCAGCTGCAAGGCGGTCACCGACAGGCCATAGCCGTGGGACATCGTGGCGATATGGATCGGCCGCCAGTCGTGGTAGTTGGGTAAAATTCCGGCCGCCTCGCCCGGATAGCCGTTGGTGACGAGCTGCCCGAAGCCGAACGCGCGCAGCGTCCTCCAGATGAGCCGCGGCGACAGCGACAGCGCGATGTGCGCCATGCCGACATTGGAGCTTTTGGCGAGAATCGTCGAGATATCGATCGGCCCGAGGTCCATGTCGTCCCAGAAGACGTGGCCGTCGACATTGATGTATCCCGGGGAGGTATTGATGATGCTCCGGTTGTTGTAGCGGCCCGACATGAGCGCCGCGGCAATGAAGAACGGCTTGATGACCGAACCGGGCTCGAAGTCATCGGTGACCGCACGGTTGCGATAGCGGTTCGGCAGCAGCTGGCTGCGATCGTTCGGATTGAATCCCGGCTGATCGACCATGGCGAGCACCTCGCCGGTGGGGATGTCGATCACCACCATGGAGCCCGAGCGCGCCTGCTGCGCCGCGACCTGCGCTTTCAGCGCCTCGTAGGCGAGGTACTGGATGCGCATGTCGATCGACAGCACGAGATTGCGCCCCGGGCGCGCCGGGCGGATCAGGTCGACGTTCTGCACGATGCGCCCGTAGCGGTCCTCGATGACTCGCTTCTCGCCCTTGACGCCCGTCAGCCACGGATCGTAGGCGAGCTCCAGACCGGCCTGGCCGTGGTTGTTGATGTTCGTGAAGCCGATGAGCTGGCCCGTCACCTCCCCCGCCGGATAATAGGTTCGATACTCGCGCTTCAGATACACCCCTGGGATGCCGAGCGCCTTGATCCTGAGCGCCTGCGGCGGCGGGAGCTGGCGCGCGACGTAGAGGAAGTCGAGGTTCAGGTTGCCGGCGATGTCCCGCTCCAGGGTCTGCGGATGGGCCTTGAGGGCGCTCGCCAGGCGCAGCACCCCATCGGGGCTGGCGGTGATCTGCTTGGGGTTGACCCAGACGGAGTCGACCGGCGTGCTCACGGCGAGCGGCTCGCCGTAGCGGTCGGTGATCTCTCCGCGATGCGCGGGAATGGAGACGGTGCGGATGAAGCGTGCATCGCCCTGCTCGGTGAGAAACCTGTACTCGACCAGCTGCAGGTCGACCGCCCGGACGATGAGCCCGATCGCGATCAGGGTGAGCACGCCGAGCAGGAAATACGCTCTCCAGCGGAAAGCGGGCGGATGGCGATGGGGGCGGCGCGTCTTCATTGACGGACGATCACGATGTCCTTCGGCGCCGGCATCTTCATGTGCAGCCTCTTGCCCGCCACGCTTTCAATGAGGGCGTGGGTGGACCAGGCGCTCTGCTCGATCTGCAATTGTCCCCACTGGATGTCGAGGTTGTCGCGCTGTCTGCTCAACTGCTCGAGCTCGATGAACAGCTGCCGCGCGCGGTATTTGCAGTACACCGCGCCGGCGGCGGAGAGGAGCACCGCGGTCCATAGCGTGCCGATGAGCACGGCGGATGCCGCCCGGGAGATGCTCATGCGATCTTCTCGGCGACCCGCAACAATGCGCTGCGGGCCCGGGGGTTGCGGGCAATCTCGGCTTCGCCCGGCCGGAGCTTGCGGCCGACCAGCCTGAGGCGCGGGGTGAGCGCACTCGGCACCATGGGAAGCGCAGCGAGCGCCGGATCGAGCCGCGACTCGCGCTGCATGAAGCGCTTGACCAGGCGATCCTCGAGGGAATGGAAGCTGATGACCGCGAGCCGACCGCCCGGGGCCAGCACGGAGAGCGCCCCGCCGAGACCTTTCTCGAGCTCGCCGAGCTCGTCATTGACGACCATGCGCAGCGCCTGAAAGGTACGGGTAGCCGGATGCTTGCCCGGCTCGCGGGTCCTCACCGCGCGCGCGACGATATCCGCGAGCTGCCGGGTGCGCGTGATCGGCTCACGCTGGCGAGCAGCGACGATCGCCTGCGCCACCCGGCGCGCGAAGCGCTCTTCTCCATACGCGGCGATCACTTCCCGGATCTCATCGAGGCCGGCACGTGCGAGCCACAGGGACGCAGGCTCACCGCTTGTCGGGTCCATGCGCATATCGAGCGGGCCGTCGGCGCGAAAGCTGAACCCCCGTGCAGGCTCATCGAGCTGCGGCGAGGAAACACCGAGGTCGAACAGCACACCGCGGCAGAGCCGGCCGTGCGAATGCGCCGGCACGAGCGTGCCAAGCTCCGCAAACGACGCGTGCACCAGATTGAGGCGCTCCTCCGACGCGAAGCGTGCCTGCCCGGCCGAGATGGCCTCGGGGTCGCGGTCGAGTGCAAGCACGCGGCCTTCTCGACCCAGGGCCTGAAGCAGAAGTGCCGTGTGACCGCCTCGCCCAAACGTCGCATCGACATAGTAGCCGTCCGCCTCAAGAGCCAGCGCCGCCAGCGCCTCCTCGGCGAGCACCGGAACATGCTCAACCACGATAGAAGCGGCCGCGGACGGCCCCCCGCACTGCTGTTGTCATGGGCCGCGCCCAACCTTCACCCACACCGCGCATCCGCGCGAACGCCATCCCCGTACCGATTCATCCTGGCCTCGGCCGCTGCATCACGTCCTCGCGCGCTCCTGCCTCGGCCCCGGCTGCATACAGGCCCGCCGCGAGCGCTCCCTTCGCACTCCTGCGTCGCGATCCGATCCCGGGTTCGCTGCCGCTCGCCCACCCCTTGCATGCGCCTCGCCTCTGCCGCCGTGCACTGCGCGCGCCGCAGTCCCTTTCGGGGCCGGCGCTACGCGCGGTTCAAATTCGCTCCTGCAACCCTGTCATGGTCCGTACATAGCGTGACCTAGAGCGACAGTGCTGCCATCTCCGCCGGTAAATCCGCAGCCTGCTTGCTCTGCACCCATTCCTCGAGCCGCTCGCTCCAGCGCGACTCGTTCCACAATTCGAAGCGATTGCCCTGCCCGATCAGCATCGCGTAACGCTCCAGTCCCGCGAACTCTCGCAGCTCGGGCGGCAGCAGCATTCGCCCGTGGCCGTCGAGCGCAAGGTCGGTCGCAAAGCCGACCATCATTTCCTGCATCAGGCGTGCTTGCGGGTGCAGGTTGGCCATGCTCATCAGCTTGGTCTCGAGCAGTTCCCATTCGGGCTGGGGATAGATGAGCAGGCACTTTTCCCGGTCGACGGTCACCACGAGCTTTCCCTGGGCACGCTCGTCGATCTGCTCCCGGTAACGGGTAGGCATGACCATCCGGCCTTTATCGTCCAAGGTGATTTTGGTGGCGCCGCGAAACATGCATCGGACGGGGAATCGAGCCCATCTGCTCCCACTATCTCCCACTTCCTGCCACTATAGGAATCGGGGCCACGCTATGTCAATTGGGAGCGTAAGAAAAACATCGCAACAGCGTTGAGTTATGTCGAATGAATTTTATCGGCTAACACCGTTCTCCATATTATTCACTCGCTTAATCAGCAGCTTGTGCCTTCTACCTTATCCAAGAGATGATCTGTCGTTCATTTAGCTGAGACGCCCATGCAGGGCGGCTTTTTTTCCGCACGCCGCGCGGCGCCTCTTCCCGTGCTGTCCTGGCCGCGTCGCAGGTTCGCGATCGCCCGGCGAACCCGGTCAGATTCTGCCCACCCGGTATTCGAAAGCATGTTTAATCCAGTCGATCCGGGGTGCCGTCCCGAGCGGGTCTTTGACGGCCATCACGTCGAACCTGACCCGCAGCCGAGCCAGGTCAGGCCGCTCTTGCAATAGCCTTGCAGCCGCTCGAGCCAGCCGCCGTCGCTTTCCTGCGTCAACGCTCGCAACCGCTCCACCGAAGGCATCCGAGGAACGCGAGCGCACTTCCACGAGCGCCAGCTCCTCACCCCAGCGGGCGACGATGTCGAGCTCACCACATCGGCAGCGATAATTGCGCAGCAGTACCTGCGCACCCCGGGCCTGGAGGAATTGGACCGCCGCCGCCTCCGCTGCCCGGCCGAGGCGGATGTGCGGGGCCGGCGTTCCCCGGCGGCCGTCCTCGAGAGAGCCCTTCACTGCGCCTCGGGCCGTGGCGCGAGCCATTGCCTGGCGGGCAGGATCCGCGTTTCGCCATTCTCGAGCCGTGCCCAGATGAGCCGGCGGTGGATACGGCCGTCCGGCGCAAGGGTCAACCGGCCGGTGAGGCCATTCAGATCGAGGGTGTCGGGCCGCTCGGTGCGCAGCAGCGCCATCGCGAGCCGATCGGCGTCGAACCCGAAGGCGAACAGCCGGCCCTGGTCCGGGCCGCTCGCCGGCCAGGCCTGTGCCGCGGCCTCCCGTACGGCATCGGCGAGCGATCCGCCCAACATCCACGGCGTGCTGGGAAAGCGCAGTCCGTTCAAGCCCTGGTTGGCGGCCGGATCGGGCACAAACGCATCGGAAATCGAATAATCCGGGATGCCGCCCGCATAGTAGAAGCGCAGTTGCGGCAGAAGCAGCCGCTCGACCCCTGCCGGAGCGGGCGTGAAGATGAATTGGACATCCTCTCGGCGCCTCAGCGTGAAGGCGAGGCGCACACCGAGCAAAGACTCGAGGCGCCGCAGCCGCCCGAGACTTTGGTTGATGAGCAATGCCCGCTCGATCGGGCCGGAGTAATCGGCCCTCGCCGTGTCGATGCGCGCCACGGCCAGGAGCCGTCCGCCGCCGGCCTGCAGCTGCCGCGCAAATGCATTCAGAACCCGCGTGCCCCACTGTCCCTGCGGCACGATGGCGATGCCCTCGCGATGCCCGTCGGCGAGCACCCGGCGTGCGACCATCCGCGCTTCCGCGGTAGGGGACAGGGCGAACTGAAAGAATCGCGGCGGAGCATGGCTGCCCGCCGGCAGAAAGTTGAGCGCCAGCACCGGCGGCCTCGCTTGAGGATCCACGGCCGCCGCCGCCACATTCTGCCGTGTCAGAGGCCCGACGATCAGGTTCGCTCTCCAGCGGGTCGCCCGCGCGATGAGATCGGCAACGGAGTCTGCGGCCGTGTCATAGACGCGCACCGTCGGCCGCCGTTGCGCGACCATCTGGTAGTACGCCGTCAGGAAGCCGTCCCGCACGCTTGCCCCAGCCTCGGCCAGCGGCCCGGTCACCGGCAGCAGCAGCGCGATGCGGGCGTGCGCAAGCGATACGAGCGGCGGGCTCGTCGGCCGGCGGATGGCGCGGCGAGACGGCGGCGCAGGGCTCACCTGAGGCGCCACAGGGCGCCGGATGGCGGCGCATCCGGCGATGAGCGCGGCAGCCGCGGCAAGCAGGGCAAGACGAGTCCATCGTTGCATGATTAAGGAGCCTTTCGCCGAAGACCGCATTGGAGTCAAGATGCGACCCAGGTGCGCCGAGACGGATTTGGAGAGAGGATTATAGTGGTAGCGGGCAAGGTGCAAGGCCGGTTGCGAGTGGTGGCGACGCCGATCGGCAACATGGGCGACGTGAGCGCCAGGGCGAGACAGGCTCTGGAAGGCGCTGACACCATCGTGGCGGAGGACACCCGTCACACACTGGCGCTTCTGGCCGCGCTCGGCATCTCGCGGCCCCTGATATCGCTGCACGCGCACAACGAGACGCAGCGCGTGCCCTCGATTCTGGCCCGCCTGAACGCCGGTGAGACCATCGCCCTGGTAAGCGACGCCGGTACGCCGCTGCTGTCCGATCCGGGATACGAGCTGGTCCGCGCCGCCGCCGAGTCGGGTGTACCGATCGAGCCCATACCCGGTCCGTCTGCCATCACTACCGCGCTGGCCGCGGCCGGCCTGCCGGTCAGCCGTTTTTGCTTCGAGGGGTTTCTGCCCGCCAAGGACCGCGAGCGCCGCGCGCATCTTGCGCACCTGGCGGCCGAGCCGCGCACGTTGGTGTTCTTCGAGGCGCCGCACCGCATCGCCTCGACACTGGCTGATCTGGCCGCCGAGTTCGGCGCGACCCGCCGCGCCGCGGTCGCCCGCGAGCTCACCAAGACGCATGAAACGATCTATCGCGGCTCGCTCAAGGAGCTGGCCGAGCAGGCGCTGCGGGAGGAGAACTTTCGGCGCGGCGAAATCACCCTGATCGTGCAAGGCGCGCCGGCGGAGTCCCGGGCCGTGGACGCAGCCCTGCTGCGGCGCGCGGTTGACCTGCTTGCCCGGGAGCTGCCTCCCAGCCGCGCCGCGGCCATCGCCTCGCAGTTGACCGGTGTAAGCCGCAGTGAAGCCTACGAGCTGATCACTCGCCATGCCGCCGGCAAGCCCGATCAATGACTTCTGCCGGCGCCACCGCGCAAACCAGGAGAGCCGGCCTATAAGCCGGGTTCTGTCGAGGGGTTGCGCCCCGATCAAGGGCTCGCCCCGCGTGGCAATCATTCCTCTACGATCCACGTCGCCGTGAACCTGTAGCGGCCTACCCGGAAGCGCGCGCGGATCGGCGCTGCGAGCCCCGTTTCCAGGGTCCGCTGCTTCCCTATTTGGCCTTGCTCCAGGTGGGGTTTGCCGTGCCGGTCCTGTTGCCAGGACCGCGGTGCGCTCTTACCGCACCGTTTCACCCTTGCCGTCCCTCGCAGCTTTGGGCCGCGAGAGCTTGGGCGGTTTGCTTTCTGTTGCACTTTCCGTGAGCCTGTCTCCTGCGCGAGCTTGTCCCGCAGGAAACGGCCCCCCAGGCGTTACCTGGCACCCCGATCCGCCGGAGCCCGGACTTTCCTCCCCCCCGACCCTGAAAGGGCTTGCGCCCCGCCCGGGTCGGAGCAGCGATTGCCCGGCCGGCTCTCCATGTCCTTCATATCAGCGGCCGAGCGGTTTGCCAAGGCCGATTATTTGACCACCCGCAGCTGCGGCCGCTTCGCCGCGCCCGCGCGTCCGTCCTCGCTCGAGGCAGGGCCGGGGGTTGCAGGAGGCCCCGAAGGCGGCGCAGGCCCCATATCCTGGTCGGGAAACATCATGCCCTCGCCCGTCTCACGCGCATACACACCCAGTACGGCACCGACCGGGAAGCGCACGTGATGGATGACGCCGGCGAAGCGGGCATCGAACTCCACGATGTCGTTGTCGATCTTCAACCTTTGCGTGGCGGTATAGCTGAGATTGAGGACGATCTTGCCTTCCTGGGCGTACGCGTGCGGGACATCGTCTCCCGCGCGCCCCGCGTCCACGATCACGTGGGGCGTATGGCCGCTGTCGGTGATCCATTGGTGCATGGCGCGCAGCAGGTAAGGACGCTTGGGAGGTGGCTTGAGCATCGGTGGAGCGTAGCCTATCAGTGGCGCATCGAACGCTCCACGTCCGAGAGCGTATTGCGAAACGCGGGCCGGGAGTAGATGCGGCTCTCGTACCTCAGAATGGGTTGCGCCTTGGCCGGCAGCTCGATGTGGTACGAGGGCAGCCGCCAGAGCACCGGCGCCAGGGTCGCATCGAGGAGCGAGAACTCCTCGGACAGGAAGAACGGCTTGAGCTGAAACAACTCGACTCCTTGCACGATCGTGTCCAGGAGGATTTTCCTCAGCCGGGGCAGCTGCCTGCGGTCCTGCTCGCGGTCGATCTGCCCGAGCAGACCGTACCAGTCACGCTCGATGCGATAGAGCGCCAGGCGGAACTGTGCGCGCGTCACCGGATCGGCAGGCATCAGCGGCGGGTGCGGGAAGCGCTCGTCCAGATACTCGATGATCACCCGCGAGTCGTAGAGGACCAAGTCGCGATCGACCAGGGTGGGCAACGAGTGGTAGGGATTGAGGTCCAGCAGATCCTCGGGAAGGGAGCCGGGAGTAACGCTGATGGTCTCGATGTCGATGCCCTTCTCGGCAAGGACGATGCGCGTGCGGTGGCTCCACGGATCGGCCGGCGCGGAGAACAGCGTCATGATGAATCGTCTGCTCGACACGATTTCGCCCCCGCGGCCCAGACCGCTTCCGGGCACAGCTACTGTACCGGGTTCCGCGCCCGTTCATAAGGTGGAGGCGGGGCCTTCCGGCGCATGGCCTGATCGATATGCTCGCTTCAGCATCCGGGCGAGCCAAGTGAACGCACAGCATCGCGCAGACTCCCACTCCCTGTGGCGGTGCGCCCACTGCGGATTACTCATCGCGGGCCAGCGCGCGTCCGGTCATCGGTGAAGCGGCGAGTTTCCGCTCATATCCCCGGCGCCGCGTATGAGCCTTCCTTGCGGCGGACCGCAATCGGGCGCATCGTGCGGTTTCCGGCTCGCCGGGAGCCGGTGCATGATACAGGAACGAGCCTGTCCGACCGCGCTTCGGGCCGCGACCCGTCCGCACGGACCCCGGCCGGCGCCTGGGCGCCGGGGCACGGCCCAGCGGGCGCAGAGCCGTTCTCCAGCCCGCGGTAGCCGTGTAGGGTATCGCGTCAATCGCCTCGGCGATTTACGCCCACCAGCGACAGGCACGGCCCGGCCGGCGCCTGGGCGCCGGGGCACGGCCCAGCGGGCGCAGAGCCGTTCTCCAGCCCGCGGTAGCCGTGTAGGGTATCGCGTCAATCGCCTCGGCGATTTACGCCCACCAGCGACAGGCACGGC
>JAJZVF010000242.1 GCA_021845825.1 Pseudomonadota bacterium
CCTGGAGGATTGCGAGGCCGAGCAGCGGGCGCACCAGGGGCGCCATGCCGCACCGCCCCGCCAATGCCGACGCACCGGCGGTCGCCATCACGGCACCAAACGGCAGTCCGCCGCGCAGCGCCCGGGCCGGGATGGGGGGCCCGCTCACCGGAGGCACCTGTGCCGATCCGCCGTGCACCGCTACGCTCTGTCAGCTCACGCATGTGATAGAGCGCTGAGCGTACACCCCGGATCGGACTCCAGAGTCAATCGCGCGAGCGGGACACCTGATGGCGGGCGCTTCAGCGCCCGCCATCACCACCAAGATTCCGCTTCACGCCGCACCGTGGCGTGAAGCGGGCGAGCGGATCGCGACGCGACCGGGGATCAGTAAAAACTCATCAGCTGTGAGCGTTCGCGCTCGAGTTGCCCCGCATGCGCCCGCACCCGGAGCAGGTCGCGTCGGGCCACCAGACCCACCAGGACACCCGAGGTCCGCTCGACGATCGGCACGCGGCCGACATCGGCCGCAATCATGCGGTCTGACAATTCTCCCACCCGATCATCCGGGTGCCCGACGAACACCTCCGGTGTGCCCAGCCGCTCGCCCAGCGTTTCCTCGTCCTGCCAGCCCTCCCGGGACCAGCGCAGCACCTCGGAGCGCGACACCATTCCAATGACGCGCCCGGCATCATCGACGACCGGATAGCTCCTGTGCCGCTTGACGCCGGGTTCGGCCTCGAAAAAGGCCAACGTGTCACGCATCGACAAGCTCGCCACCAGCGTGTGCACCGGATGCGCCATGATGTCCCGGACGCGCATCACCTCGAAAGGATCCACGGTGTATTCGTACGTCAGATGCCGTCCCCGGCGCGCCAGACGTTCAGTGAGGATGGAGCGGCGCATCAGCAACACCGTGACCGCGAAGGATGCCGCGCACGCGACGATCACCGCGGGCATGACCCGTAAATCGCCGGTGAGCTCGACGGCGAACACCGTGGCGGTGAGCGGACAGCGCAGGGTCCCACCCAGCACGGCCGCCATGGCGATGAGCGCCCAGAACCCCGAGCCACCGAACGGCAACACGTGCGCCTCGAGCACCCCGACGGCCCCGCCCATCATCAAGAGTGGCGCGAGCGTCCCCCCGGAGGTTCCCGAAGCCAGCGCGACGACCCAGATGATCGATTTCACGACGAGCAGTGCAATCGCGGCATGCATCAGCACGTTGCCGCTGATCAGCGCCTGGATGTTGTCGTAGCCGACGCCGAGCGCGGCCGGATCAAACAGCCCGCCGATGCCGACGACGATGCCCCCGAGCGCTGGCCACCACATCCAGTGCATGGGCAGCTTCTCGTACAGCTCTTCGACCCAGTAGAGCGCCCCCGTCGTGAGCGCAGACTGCAGTCCGGCGATCACCCCAACCAGCGCGCAGACCGCCAGGCCCCACCACGGCATGAGCGGCGCACCGGTGTGTGTGAAGAGCGGCCATGCGCCCACCAGCCAGGGCCGCCAGGCGATCGCCACGACGGCCGAGATGACCACCGGCACGAAGCTGCGCGGTTTCCACTCGAACAGCATGATCTCGATCGCCAGCAGCACCGCCGCCACGGGTGTGCCGAAGATGGCCGTCATGCCGGCGGCGGCGCCTGCGGCGAGCAACGTCTTGCGTTCCGCGGCGCTCAGCTTGAAGAACTGGGCGAACAGCGAGCCGAGCGCCCCGCCGGTCATGATGATCGGTCCCTCGGCGCCGAACGGACCGCCGGTTCCAATGGCAATGGCCGAAGACAGCGGCTTCCACAGCGCGACCTTCGGCTGAATACGGCTCTGACCGATGAGGATCGCCTCGAGTGCCTCGGGAATGCCATGCCCGCGGATCTTGTCCGAGCCGTAGCGTGCGATCAGCCCGACGATCAGCCCGCCGAAGACCGGGATCAGGATCGAGCTCGGCGCCAGATGCGCGTGGCTCAGGTACGAGGTGTGCGTCGAGAGGACGTGGTAGTAGGCGAGATTCGTCACCAGTGCAATCAGCTTCAGCAGCACCCACGCGGCAAACGCACCGAAGGTTCCGGTGACGAGCGCCATGGCGCAGAGGACCCACAGGCGCCGGTCGGCGGTGAAGTCACGCAGCGTGTCGTTCGAGCCGTGACTGGAGGCAGAAGACTTCATGAGACTCCCAAGTACATACCGTGAGGTCCAGCGAGACATTTTATATCGTAGTCCGATATTAATGTGCGTAAGCCTTCATAAACGCCATCGCCCGGCGCTTACACAACGAGATGCAATGTGGATGCCGCAGGACCCCGGCGAGCGATCGCCGGCCGCCCGTCAGGACGTTCGCTTCATCGATCGGCCGCCGCGGCGCTGCAGCGGTCCACCGGCCCCGGGAGGCGCTGCACTTGCCTCGAGGCGGGAGAGCACGAGCTCGTGCATCAGGCAGGCCGGCGAGGCGAACTGCCCGGCCGACGCGGTCACGCCGTCGACTGGCGTTCGCTCAGGGGGGCGGCGCCGGGCGCGGATCTTCTTGCTCGCCCGCCTCACTCGATCTCGCATGGGCTTACGTCCAGATTCGGCCGTACCGGGAAGCTCGAGCGGGAACGCCGGACACTGCAGTTCATGACGATCAGGGTGCGCCCGTCCGTCGAGCCGCGTCAATGTGACGGCAGTGGATGACGCCGGGGACTCAAGATAAATCCCCGTTAATCAGAGTATTACAGGTATTTTTTCGTGCGACGCATGATATCCCGGCGCCGCCGGTCCGCGGCCGCCTCGACGCGGCGCGTCCCAGCGCCCCTCAGCGCAGCAGCATCCGAGTGGCCGCCGATGCCGAGCCGAGAATCACGCGCCCCATGACCGGCGGCAGGTCGAGGGGCTTCAGGAACATCTTCAGGGCCATGCGGTAGGGAAAATGCGCGCGGACCGTGCCGCGGATGCTGCGCA